>DUUS01000089.1 GCA_012841465.1 Mollicutes bacterium | reverse complement strand
CATCATTACTCGGACTAATACCATGGGCATTAATCTTTTGTCCACCTGCATAGACAATATCCATAACTCCACCAGTTATACTTATGGTTGTAATATCTTCCGTTCCGGTTAAACCTGCAGTAAAGTAAGCAAATGATAATCCTATTGATATTAAAAGTAATATAACTATCATACATACTGCTATTATTATTTTCATTCCTTTATTTTGATTATTCATGTTACCTACTCTTTCTACTTAAAAGAATATCATATTTTTAAAGTTTTGTCAGTTGATTATGTATATATTTACAAATAAAAACATTCTTTTTTAGAATGTTACTTGATGGTGCTTGTCATATTATCAATCGCACTATTTAAATGTTTTTTTACTTGATATTTATTTTTATTCATTGCTTCTATTCCTTTATAAGCACCTGCTCCTGCTGCTACACCTGCTGCAAACATTAACATATTAGTAAGTGATTTCATTGATTCATCTCCTTAACTATATTTTAACCATCTTTTTTTATATTATTCAGTAATTTTTGTTTTAAAGTGGTCTTTCTAACTAAACTATAGTTATTAGATGTTGCTTTTATAAATGCATCAGGATCTCCTAGTAATATTAAGCTTTTCTTTGCTCTTGATACTCCTGTATATATTAATTTATTATAAAGCATTCTTGAATATGACATTATTATAGGCATAATAACATGGTCATATTCACTTCCTTGGCTCTTATGAATACTTATGCAGTAAGCATGAGTTATTGTACTTAGCATTTCTCTTCTGTAAGTTACAAAGTTTCCATCATAATCAATTATTGCTGCCTCATCATTATTATCAGGATTTATTGATGCTATAAATCCTATATCTCCATTGGAGATGTTATTATCTAAATCATTTTCTAGGCACATTATTTTATCCCCTTCTCTAAGGGTTTTATCATAATATTTTATTTCATTTTTATTAATGTTTTTTGGATTAAAGAAGTTTTGTAGTAATTTATTAAATGCATCTATTCCATTAGTTCCTCTATACATAGGTGCTAGTACTTGTATTTTACTTTCATCAATATCTTTTTCTTTTGTTTTAATTAGTATTTGTTTTAAAAGGTCTTTTATTTGATAATCAGGGGCTTTTATAAATGAATAATCATCTTTTTTCTTATAAAGATTATCATTTAATTTATTTTCTTTAATACTTTTTGCTAGTACTGGTATAAATGATTTATCACTTTGACGATATATATTTTCAAGATATGTATGAGGAATAATTTTACTATTTATCATATCAGCAAGTATAAGACCTGGTCTTATACTTGGAAGTTGATACTCATCTCCTACAAAAATAATTTTAGTATCTAAATTAAGTCCCCTAAAAAGTGATGCTGTTAAGTGATTATCTAGCATTGATGATTCATCAACAATAATAAGTTTATAATGCTGTTTATTATATTCATTAACACTAAAGGTATCATTATCTTTATCCCATTTTAAAAATCTATGAATAGTACTAGCATTATATCCAGTAAACTCAAATAATTTAGTAGCAGCTCTTCCAGTAGGTGCTAGTAATAACAATTCTTGTTTTAATCCATCATTATTTAATTTATTAAGTTTTTTATATACGTTTATAATACCTTCAGTAATAGTAGTCTTACCTGTACCAGGTCCTCCAGTTATTAAAGATATATTATTTACTAAAGATTTTTTAATTGCTTCTTTTTGTTCTTTATTATATGTAATTTTTAATTCTTTTTCAGTTTCTTTTATTAATTTATCAAAATTGTTTATTTCATCTTTTTTCTTTTTTAATAATTTCTTAATACAAGTTGCTATATATGATTCATCTATATAATCTTTATATAAATAATAATCTTCGTTTTCAATAACAATTTTTTGTTTTAAATGAAGCTCTTCTAAGTAATCATTAATATTAACTGAAATATTATAAGCTTCATTTAAAAAAGTAACTATCTCGACTTTATCTAAATAGATATCACCATGCTCAAAAGTTAAATATTTCATTGCTTCAATAATGCATGCTTTAACTCTTCTTTCATCATCTTTTTTATTATTTTTAAGAAATATATAATCTAAAACTTTAAAGTCTATATCATCAATTAAATTAAAAATATCATCACTAATAACACTCTTTAAATCATCAGAGTATTTTTCAATTAATTTAAGAGAATCTTTCATATTAAATCCTAGATTTTTTAAATACTTTAAATCATCATCTGCTTTACTATATTTAATAATAGAGTTATATATAGACTCAGCTCTTTTTTCAGTCATTTTAGGAACTAATAAAAGGTTCTCTTTCTTTTCTTTAATCTTTTCAATAGAATCTTTTCCAAAAGTATTATAAATACCTTCAGCTGTTTTAACACCACAACCTTTAATAAAAGAAGAAGATAAGAATTCAATTATAGTATCTTTTTCTTCAGGAACTACTTTTTCAAATTCTTTTACTTCAAACTGCTTTCCATATTTATAATTAGTAACATAACTTCCTTTTAAAATATAATAATCATCACGATTCATTTCAGGAACGTGTCCAGTAAACGTTATAGTTTTATTAACAGGTATTTCAGAAGTATTAGTTTCATAAACTCTAAAAATGCCGACTCTATAACCAGCACTTGATTCAAATATAATTGTACTTAATTTTCCTTTTACATATTTCATGAACATCTAATTTATCTTATCATATAAAAAAAAGCATGTCATGCTTTTTTAAGAGATATTGTTTAGAAGATTAT
>DUUS01000012.1 GCA_012841465.1 Mollicutes bacterium | reverse complement strand
GCAACTCCGGCTGAAGGTTTAAGTGGAAGATTTACATCAATAGACAGAGCAATTTACGGAAAAATAAAAGGAATTACTGACCGCAGTTATTATACAAATTCATTTCATATCCCAGTTTATTATAATATTAAAATTGCTGAAAAATTAAAAAAAGAAGGACCATATCATGCACTGACAAACGCTGGACATATTTCATATATTGAACTCGATGGAGATCCAAGTGAAAACTTAGATGCATTTGAGCAAATAGTTAGAATGATGAAAGATGCCAATATGGGTTATGGAGCAATTAATCATCCAGTTGACCGTGATCCCGTATGTGGATACATTGGAATCATAAAAGATAAATGTCCAAGATGTGGAAGAAAAGACAGTGAAGGCGTTCCAGTTGAGACATTAAAAAATTTAGAAAGTGTAATATAGAAAAGGAGTAAAAGATGAAAAAAGAAAACACAGTAAAGGTTAAAACAGTAGGTGAAGGAGAAAAGTTCGAAAGAATTCGCCGCATTACAGGATATCTTGTAGGAACTGTAGATCGTTTTAATAATGCTAAACAATCAGAAGAAAACGATCGCGTAAAACATTCTTAATGACTATTCGTTTAGCCGCACCACTACAACTTGATAGTATAGTTGATGGAGAAGGATTAAGGGCAGTTATCTGGACACAAGGTTGTCCTCACAACTGCCTTGGATGTCACAATCCTTCTACCCATGACTATGCTGGTGGTTACGTAGAAAAAATCAAAAACTTAAAAGATGAAATAATAAATTTAAAAGATCATAGTGGTATAACATTTTCAGGAGGAGACCCTTTTGAACAAAGTGAGGCTTGCTATGAAATAGCACTACTTGCTCATGAAAATAATTTAAATGTTTGGTGTTATACAGGTTATACCTTTGAATCACTTTTAAAATTAAGCGAAAAAAATCAAGGTATAAAGAACTTTTTAAATGAAATTGATGTTTTAATTGATGGAAGATTCATGATTGAATTTAAAAGTTTAGAAGCGACATTTAGAGGATCTACAAATCAAAGAATTATTGATGTTCCTGCTTCTTTAAAAACAAAAAAAATAGTTTTAATTCCAAAATATAAATTAGAAGAAAAATCAAAAGAAACACTGAAAACAAACATTTATATTTAAATAAATGATATACTATTTACATAAACAAAAAATAGAAAGAGGAATATTATGTATGACTGTATTATAATTGGTGGAGGACCAGCAGGAATGACTGCGGCTATTTATACCGCAAGGGCAGGTCTTAAAACCTTAATACTTGAAAGAGAAAGTATTGGTGGACAAATTTCAACTACAACAACTGTTGAAAATTATCCTGGCTTTATGAAAATTGATGGGGGAGAACTATCAATAAAAATGTATGACCAAGTAGTAAACTCAGGAGCAGAATTTGTCTTTGAAGAAGTGACAAAAATACTTGACGGAGAAATAAAAACTGTTGAAACAAAAGATAATAAATATGAAGGAAAAACAATTATTATCGCAACAGGAGCAACCTTTAGAAAATTAAATACTGATAGTGAAAAGAAATTTATCGGAAAAGGAATACACTTTTGTGCATCATGTGATGCAAACTTTTATAAAAATCAAGATGTTGCTGTAATAGGTGGTGGAAACACTGCTGTTACCAATGCTATTTATTTAGCCGATCTTGCTAAAAAAGTATATGTTATTTACCGAGGAGAAAAGTTAAGATGTGAACTACCTCTTGAAAACAAACTAAACGAATATAATAATATAGAAATAATCTATAATACAAATGTTATTGATTTTCTAGGACAAGAAAAATTAGAAGAAATAGTAATTAAAACAAACGACCAAGAAAGAAACATAAAAGTAAGTGGAGTATTTGAATCAATTGGTATGATTCCTGAAACAAGACTTGCTGTTAATCTAATTGATATCAATGATGAAACAGAATATATAATTAGTGAAGAATGTAAAACTGAACTACCGGGTATATTTGTAGCAGGAGATTGCCGTGAAAAAGAAGTAAGACAACTTACAACAGCAACAAGCGACGGTACTTTATCAGCAACTCATGTTATTAATTACATCAAAAAAATAAATTAAATCACCTTTATGGTGGTTTTTGTTTCTAAACCGTTAAGTTCCGTTAAGTACGTTAAGTTCTGTTAAGTTCTGTTAAGTATTATTATAATCATTTTTAAATCTCTTAATACTTTTTATTTTAATAAAAAGTATTAAGACTGTAATTAAAATAGTAATATATATAATTGTTAAAATACTATCATTTATTTTAAATTTAGCATTTAAAATAATATCGCTTTCAATTTTAGTATCAAAATCAAACTTATTATTATTAAACTGCCAATGGATAAATTTATATCCTTTTTTTCTTGGTATAAATTTTTCAATTGTTTCTCCAGGTTTTACTTTAATAAGTTTAGTTTTATTATTATAAACAAATGTAACTGTATATTCTCTCCAGATGCCCAAATTATTATTAATGGCATCTTTTTCTAATTTGTTTAAATCTTCTAAATATTTATATTCACCATAAATATATGCTACTTTAGCATAACCTAAAGAGATCAGTTCTTTTTGCAAAAGATTATCATCAACCCATATCCATGCAAGATATCTTCCGTATCTATCTTTAAGATCACTTTTAGGATCATATTCTAATTTTATATCTTCTGCAGATTGTATTCTTTCACATGTATAATTGCTTGCTTCTATACCAAAAGGTTTAATATTATTTTTAGGATAAATCTCTGGAGTATCAATAGCAAGAAATCTAACTCTTATTTCTTCATCGTTTAAAATGAATGTTGCTGTATCTCCATCAATACATCTAGCAAATTTTACCGATACAAATTTATCAGCACTTACATTAATAACTAAAGTAAAACACAAAATTATAAAAACAGTAATTTTCTTCATAT
>DUUS01000088.1 GCA_012841465.1 Mollicutes bacterium | reverse complement strand
TTTCACTATCTGTTTTTCATTATGGATAAAAATAATAAAAATTAAAAACCACTATTTAGTGGCTTTGATTTTTAATTTTTGATTTACACTTACTTGATTACTAGTTAAATTGTTTAAATCTTTTAACTTATCAACAGTCATATTAAACTTATTAGCAACTGTCCATAAACTTTCTCCGGATTTAACTTTATATTCTTCATAATCTTCATTTCTACTTTGAGGTATAGTTAATACCTGACCAATTGATAGAATATTATTTGTTAAATTATTAGCTGTTTTAATTGAATCTACTGTTACATTAAATTGGTTACCAATACCCCATAATGTATCTCCTGATTTCACTGTATACATTGTATCTACTGTAGGTGGAACTACTCCACTTCCAGGTATTACTAAAGTCTGTCCGATCGATAGTACATCTGAAGTTAAATTATTTAATCTTTTTATATTATCAACTGTTGTATTAAATCTTCTTGCGATTGAATACAAAGTATCACCTGATGTGACTGTGTAATATTCTTCTAGTGCAGGCTCACTACTTCCACCAGTACTTGGTATTTTTAATGTTTGACCAATTGATAATAAATTATTTGTTAAATTATTAAGTGCTTTTATTTGATCAACTGTTACATTGTAGTTTCTTGCGATTGAGTATAGGGTGTCATTTGGTCTAACTACATAAGTATCAAACTCTGCACTAGGTGGTGGTAATGTTGGTGAACCGTTTGGTATAACTAATAATTGTCCGATTGATAGTGAATCAGTAGTTAGATTGTTTAAATCTCTTATCGCATTTACTGTTGTATTAAACCTTCTTGCTATTCCATACAAGGTATCTCCAGCTACTACAGCATATACATTTCCAGTAGTGTCTACTTCATATGGAATCCCCATAAAATCAGTAATTGCTTTTACTGCTGCTTCAGCATAATTTTCCCAATTTTGCTGAAGTTTAAGTGAATCTTTTGGATTATCTAAGAAACCATATTCAACAATAACCACTGGTAAGTTATTAGTATCTCTCATTATATAATAATAATCTCTAGATGGATCATTTGGTAGTGTTCTTTGATAAACTCTTCTTTTTACCTGACCTGCATTTCCTAGTTCATTTAAAATAGTCTGAGCTAAATCAGGTTCATCTCTTAATGGATAAATAACCTCCGCCCCCTCTCCACCCCCTGCATTGATGTGATTTGAAACAACAATAGCATTTTTCACATCACCAAAAGGTCTTTTCATTCTATTTACGCGTTCCTGGTTTGAAATTGTTTCATCAGTATCTCTAGTCATAAAATAAGGGACCCCTAACTCTTCAAAGCGATTAGCCATATATCTAGAAATTTGTAGATTTTTATCTTTTTCTAAGAACGCACTCCCCACTGCTCCTGGGTCGCTTCCTCCGTGCCCTGGGTCTACGACTACTCCTTGATACCCATCTCCCTCACCCGGTGGCTCTTCTACTGGACCACAGATGGCAAGTGGTGAATAGAGATAAACAAGTGCACTCCAAGTGTTTCTTCCAACAATACCATCGGGAGTTAACCTATTGTTAGTTTGAAAGGTTCTTACTGCCACTCCTGTAGCTGGTCCAAAGATACCATCAATAGCACCAGATAAATATGATAACTCACTTAAAATAGTTTGAAGTTCTCTTACAACAGGCCCAGTATCACCCTCTCTTACAGTAGGTCTAGACAAAACTGATGTCATTTCTTCACTAGGAGTTCCTCCTGTTTGAACAGGTACTGATAAAAACTCATCAGCAAACGTATCACTTGTTAAATCATTTAAAATATTCCAAGTTCTCTCATCTACCTCTCCAGTTACTGGTAGATTCTGTCTTCTTTGAAATTCTTTTACTGCCTCAGTAGTAGTTGGTCCAAAACTTCCAGTAATACTTCCAAAAAATACATTCATTAATTTTAATTTATCTTGAAGAATAATAACATTATCTCCACTTGAGCCCTCTTTTAAAGTCTCAAAATTGTTTTCCATAAATCATTCTCCTTACGCTAATATAGTATATTAAAACAAGGTCATATGGTTACAAACACCAAGACTTATGCATATAGTATTTTAGTACAAGAAAGGAAGAAGATATATGCCACATGGTTTTTTAATAGTTCAGGTTTTTGCTGATAATGAAGCTCAGCCTCTAAATGGAGCAAGAATACATATAACCGGAGAAAATACTGATATAAATGAAACTACGGATATATCAGGAAAAACAAGAGAAATACCTTTAAACGCACCAAGCAGAGAATTTTCTTTAACACCACAAAGTAATGTCCAGCCATATTCAGAATATAATTTAAGCGTAAGCATGCCAGGTCTTGAATCAGCAATAATAGAAGGAGTTCAAATATTTGATGGAGAAACATCAATCCAAAAAGTATTTCTAAATTCAATTGAAGGCTCACTTCAAAAAACAGACATTAGTGATATAGACCCTCATGTCTTATGGGGAGATTACCCACCAAAAATAGATGAAACAAATAACAATAATGAACTAAGAGTACTACCTGAAGTAATAATACCAGAATACATAATAGTACATGATGGAATACCAACAAATAGTAATGCAAAAAATTATATCGTTTCTTTTCCAGATTATATAAAAAATGTTGCTTCATCAGAAATATATAGTACCTGGCCTAAAGAAACAATAAAAGCAAATGTAATGGCTATAATTTCATTTGCTTTAAATCGAATCTTTACAGAATGGTACACATCAAGAGGATACAACTTTACTATTACATCAAGTACAGCATATGACCAAAAATATTCTCATAACAGGACAATATTTAAATCAATATCAGATGTAGTAGATGAAGTATTTAATCAATATATAAGAAGAGGAAATCAAAAACAGCCATTTCTTGCTCAATATAATGATGGAATAAAAGTAAATAATAAAGGATGGCTATCTCAGTGGGGAAGTAAAGAACTAGGAGATCGAGGATATGATGCCCTAAGTATACTAAGATACTACTATAGCCCAGACATAACACCAGATACTGCTGAAATTATTGAAGGACTACCACAATCATTTCCAGGATACAACCTTCAAATGGGATCATGCGGACAACCAGTTCAAAAAATTCAAAATGAAATAAATAAAATAAATGGAAGTTACCCAGGTATACCTAAAATTATACCAGCAGATGGAGTATTTGATGAAAGAACAAGAAACTCAGTAAGAATCTTTCAGCAAGTATTTGGACTACCAGTAACCGGAGTTGTAAACTTTGCTACCTGGTACCGAATTTCATATATATTTGCAGCTGTATCAAAAATGCTTCAAGGAATTTACGCATAATAAAAGTCAGAAACACCCCTCTGACTTTTATATGTATAAATAATTTAATTTTTTGTTAATAACAATATTTTAGTTTTAAGTTTTTTTGCAGCCTTGCCGCAAAGCCCCCCCCGCCATGGTTTGGCGGGTCTTTTTTTTGATTAATTTTTAGCTTTCGCTAAATTACTTTATATGGATCAGATGTGGTTCCGGTTCCAATTATTTCTGTGTTTGAATTCAGATTTAGAACTCCACGCGTCGCCCAAGAGCTAGAATCATGGTAAAGCTGGTAGAGGGTGCCATCGTTGTTCACATACCAAGGAGCGGCAGAACCACCCGAAAAGCGGGCAGGGCTTAATAACCACTGATACTCTCCTGTATGTAAATAATTAGAAGTGTTATTAGTACCTTGTAATAATCCAGCAAGAGAAGTTTCATCAGCTGTTAAAAGTGCTATTGGGTATTCCGATTGTTATTATTAATATTAATAAAAATGTTGTAGCTATTAGTATTAGTGTTGTTGTTTTATTTTCTTTATCCATTATTACCTACTCTTTCTATTTATAATCTTTTCATAAAGTTAAATGATTTTCATTAAAAGTGAGGTTTATTTACAAAAAAAATAGACAAGCTTATATTAAAATCTAGTTATTATATTAAACTGGATTTACTATATTTGATAATTTGTATTTTTATTTGATTATATCATTGAAAAAAAAATTTATTTGTTGTACAATTAAGTTGGTTGAAATTTTTATAAAAAACATGTTAATTGATGTTTCTTATAAAAAAACCAGTAGTCTTTAGACAAATAAATTTAGAGTATGAATTTTTCAAAAAAAAAGAAATCAAAACCGCCGCCAAGCAATAATGATTTCATTCAAATGCTCGTTATTTCATTTGAATATACGTTATTATACTATATAATTTTGTAAATTGCAACCTTTTTTGAAAAAGTATATCTACTGACTATTGGTTTTCATTTTTGATAACCTAGTCAGTTTTTATTTCATATTATTTGTGAAAATTCCAAGCTTTTGCTTGTTAGAGATATATTTGAAAGAAAAGGAAGGAATAGAAATGAAAAAAGAATTAAGAAATATGAACTTTTTCGAATTTATAAAACAACATCAAGAGTCTTTAGAAGAAACTATCGTTGATAATAGTATGAATTTAACTTCCAATAAATTTACTGATTCTTCTATAAATTTATTGGAAAAATATGGAGAACTGAAAAAAACTAGAATTTTAAGTGATGTAAAAAATTTTTATGAAACTGCTTCTTTAGCAGGAGAAATTAATAGTTTACATGAAAAAAAATATGGAGCTTCAATATTGTTTGTTGATAAAGCAGACAATAAATCAAAAATGGCTTTATTCAATACTTTATTAATGACAATGTGTAATACAAAGGAAAAATACTTGTCTTTATTATTTGGTTTAGAAAATGATGAATTATTAAAAGCTTTAGATCCTAAGAAGTATAAACTATATTTGGAAGGTTCTTTAGATAAAGATGAATTTATTAAAACAATTAAACATAATTTTGATATTACTAAATTAAAAAAATATCTTGATGAAAATAAAATTTATAATCAAGAAGCTCATTATGAAATGTTAACTAAAAAAGCTGCTAATATTTTAGAGGAAGATATTTATAAGGAGTTTAAAATACTTGCTAAAGAGGTAACTAACTATTTAGGAGAGAATAATGAGTATATAAATTTAGTAAATGACTTGTTTACAAACATTAAAGAAAATGATAAAAACCATATTTTAGGAAATAATGAAATATATTCAGGATTTAAAAAGTTAGTTTCTCCTAATGGAAAAGGCAATGTTAAATTTTTAACTAATATTGATTTAACTACTAAAAAAGGTTTAAGTAAGTTAGAAGAAATCTTGATCGAAAATAAAATATATTCCAAAAATAAGAAAACTCATTCATTTGATATAGCAGTTATACCAAATTTATTATATTTACCACAAGATACTATGCTATTTATTAAACAATTAAGTCAAGAATATGTTATTAATCTTGAAAACGAGTGGGTTAATAACAGTAGTGCTACTCTTCATGTTGATACTTATGAAAATATGGGAGCACAGTTTATAATTGATGAAAGAGAAAACAGAAAACCTTTAACTAACCTAAGTAAAATTAAAGCCCCGAAAGGAATTCCTTTTGTATCATTTATATCTGGGGCTGATCATGGAAATATTTATCATAGTGAAGTAGATACTCAAAACATGATTGATATGTCTATAGCAAATGGAGTTAAAACAATTTATATAAAAGGTTTATTTTATTCAACTTATTACCGCACACAAACCGCTAGAAGAAGATTAGTAGATCCAGGTTATCCAACTCTTGATTCTAGATTAAAGAAAGCAAGAGAGATTATTAAAAAGATTAATGATGCAGGAATAAATGTTGAATATATAATGGGAGTTGAAGAAGAAAGTCTATTTGAAGATTTAAAGAGATTATATTTAAAAGAACAAGGTGTTAAATACTGGGATTTTATGAAAAGAGATGATCTTAAAGTTAGATATAGCTGGGTAGAACCATTTATAATTCAAAAATTAATCCCTTATATGATTAGAAGTGGAGAAGATGTAGTTAATTTTTATACAGATGAAGAAAAAGAAACAAGAGTATCAAAAATATGTGAAGCTTTAAAATTATACTATGATGGTTTACCTCTTGGACAAATGAGTCAATATATTAATCCGAAATATTTAAAAGACACTAAAATGTTTAAAGTTAATCACTCTACAATGGTTAATTATAATAAAAAAGACCCTGCTTTATCAGTTAAAGTTGTGGAAGACCCAAACTTTTCAACTAGAGCTCAATATGCCAATCCTACTAGAGGTTTATTTAAAAAAGTCGCTCGAATTCAAACGGGTACAGTTCGAAGTGAAGATTTAGAAAAACAACCACAAATAATTGTTGACCCTCATCAAGGTTATCAACATCTTGAAATTAGAGGAGATCAAGTATTAATTCACACACCTCAAATGATTAATGATGAGTGGTTTGATAATAAAGATTTTTTACCAGGAATAAAAAACCAAATCAAAGCAGATCCAACTAAAAAAAGAATGTCTCAAGCAAGTACCACTCCTAATTTTCCAGGAGGATGGATGATAGCTGGTGATGCTAGAAATTGGCTTAAAGTAGTACCATATTTTAAAAGAACAAAAGAAGTAATGAACCATGTTCAAAAAACAGGAGAAGGACTTCCTGAAACAGGAGTTTTATATATTAATGATACCCAGCTTGGATCACTTACTGAAAGAATCGAATATTTTATAAAAACAATAGATATAGCTAATTATCATTTTAAAGTCAAAGGAATACTGTTTAACGGAGACTTTCAACAAGGCTGGAATTATCCTTCATTCCCACTTGAAAACAGACATTTAGGAACATCAAATGTCAGTCAGCAAATGGTAGATTTCGTTGAGTTAATCAGACCTTGGATGATAGAAGGAATGGGAGTAGTAAATACCGAAACATTCGAAAATAACCGAAGGAAAAATAAAATCGATGGTACTATCGCAAATGAAATTATTGCTCATTTAGAAAAAAATAATCTTATTGAAAAAAGAAAAACAAATAACTTATATGGAAATCTACACGGTATAAAAAATGATGTTGACTATAAAACGGTAGATTTAAAATTACCACCAAATTTAAAAATTCACGAAGCTCATATAAGAAAAAAACTACAAAGCATTAATAAATTTGAATTTATTGATATAGCAGAAGGAAATCACGAATATAACACAGATTGGGACAACAAAGGTTATCGATTAGTTCTCCATCTTAAGCAAGAATTAGATTTATTAAAAGAAATGACTGGCAGTGATATAGATATTGTCGAAACCGAATTTTTAGTAAATAAAAAAGGTGATTTAGTAAGAGCACCCTATGGATTTAGAACAATTAATGGTTACAATACTGTCTATGGACATTCATTTAGAGCAGCAAAGGGCGGTGGTGGCTCACCAATAGCAGCAATGGCTAAATATTTTCAGCAAGTTGGAGCTCTTAGCAAAGATATCCATAGAGCACTAGGGGCACACTATCATATAGTAGAAGCTGGTGTTATTAATAATAAACTCCTAAATACTACTGGAGGCTTTGCCGGACAAAGCGGATACGAACACAGACTTGGATATCACAGTACTCCAGCTAGCCAAATTGATGTATATTTACCAGATGGAAGAATTGAAACAAATATAATAGGTAAAGAATTCATTGATAACTGGAAAATAAAAAATCCCTATGTGGCTAAAATTGGTCTTGATAATTTTATAAAAGAGTGTTTTACAGAATATGCCAATATTTATGGCGATACAATGCCAAATGAATTCCAAGATCTGTATACCAGACAATTAGAGCCAGCTAAAAAACTTAACAAAACAATCGGACCTAAAATAAAATAACTACTAAGGCAGGTAAATACATGATAAACATAAAAAAGGAAAAAGAAATATTACAATTAATTAAATATAAATTATTAATACATAAATGTTTTCATAAAAGCAAACGGACTTTTTACTCATTTAAAGAAATACGTGAAGAACTTGATTTATCATCAGATGAATTATTAGAATTAATTGAAAAATTAAATGTTACCAGTAATCAGACATTCCCAGTAGAAAAAATAGATGGAAAACATAAAATATGTCATTTTAAAAAAGAGTACAAAATTCACGAATTTAATATCCCTAAAAAGAGCTACAAGATTGGCTTTCTTTCTGATAAACATGTTGGTCATAAAAACGACCGAATGAGATATGTCCATAGTGTTTATGAGGAAGGCGATAAACGAGGAGTAGATATGTACTTTGATGCTGGAGACTTATTAAATGGTCCAAGAGAACTAGCAAAAGATGAAGAAAATATTAAAATAGGAGATTTAGAAGAAGCTCTTATTGAAGCAAAACGTTTTCATATAAGTGATAAACCAACATATTTAGTTCCTGGTAATCATGATTTAGGATTTATGTTAATTAATAAATGTGACATCGGTAGACTCTTAGAACAAGAATGCGATAATATATTTTATTTAAATGACTTATTTGCTCCTGTAGAAGTAAATGGTTTACGGGTTAATATATCGCATGGTTACATTGAACGGAAATATCTCCGTTATGTAAAACTCTATAAAGAACAATGCTTTTTAACAATAAATGAGCCTCATTTAATTGTTCAAGGTCATTTTCATCTTTATAACTTAAGTGAAAAAAATAATACAATATTATGTGAATTGCCTAGTTTGCGATTTGGAGATGAGCATCTAAAAAATAGTAGAAAACTCACTAATGCTCTTGGAAATAGTATTGGTGCTGTATTTCTTACTGTTCATGAATTTGAAAATGAATTAGAACTACGTTTTGATGAAATGCATTTCATTGAAGAAAATACTATAACTAATGTAGCTGAATATACTAAAAAGAAATAACTCTTTTTTTTATGTTAACAAATGTGTGAACCTAACAGTAAGCATTTCAATTTATATTACGTAGAAATCTGTGTCTTGGGCGTAATATCCCGCAAGGTCACTGGTTTGTTCACAGCCTACTCTAGACCTTTTTTCGGCGTTTTTTATTCATCTTCAAAACTATACATACTTAGTTTATATGATATTAAGGTTCCTAGTATTAGAAAGATAAATGATACTAGGGTATTTAAGTTAAGTTCGATTACTACACTTTCATTTATAACACTTGGTACTAGAGATAAAAACAGTCCAAATATTATTGAATAAGTTAAAGTGTAGTGTTTTTTTATTAAGTGATTTATTATTGATGAAAAAGCTAATACTCCTACTCCTGCTCCAAGTACTGCAGGTATCAGAATCGTAAAGTTTATTGTTGCAATTGATTCTATATAAATTTCATATAATCCAAGAGATGAAAGTAGTACTGAACTATCTATTCCTGGTATTATTGTTGAGGCAGAAATAATTAATCCCATTATTATACTTTGCATAAAAGTAAGTGTCTGTGGCTGATCAAATTTTGCATTTGAAAACATTACCATCATACCAATAAGAAATGCTAGTAACATTATTATATAATATTGATTTTTAAAATCTTTTTTCTTTACTTTATTATAAAATAAAGGTAGTGTTCCTAGAATAAATCCTAAAAATGTTAATCTAGTTATCATTTCGTACTTTTCAAGTACTACTGATACTATTTGACCAAAAAGAAGTACTCCTAGTACTATTCCCATAAATAAAGGTAGTAAGAATTTTAGGTTTTCTTTTGGTTTTTTAAAAAATGTTCCTATTGCTTCGATAGTTTTATCATAGTATCCAGCTATAACAAGCATAACACTTCCACTTAATCCCGGAGATACTCCACCTAGTCCACATACTATTCCACTTAAAAATCTTTTCATTGCATCACCATTTTAGATTATACATTAAAAAGGTAAGTTTTCATATACCAAGTGCTCATTATCAAATGTATCTAGTAAATAATTAAAATAATTTGCTTCTCTTAATATATGGTCATATAATAGTGGTATTATAACTTGGTAGTACCCCATATGAACTAATCTTTTTAATAATTCTTCATTCCATTTTATAAAATCAGTTGTACAGTCAATACATTCATGACTAATTTGTTTTGATGAAGATGGCGACATGGTAGTGCCACTTTCCATCATAATATCATGTGATTCTGTTGAGGATTTTTTTATTGGTTCATTAAAGACATCACTTACTGGATTATTCATTTGATATACATATTTACTATG
>DUUS01000087.1 GCA_012841465.1 Mollicutes bacterium | reverse complement strand
AAGCTTTGTAAAATATAAAAACTGGGAAACAGTAGATATAAAATCATTTGAAGAACTAATTAATTTATCAAATGAAGCATTCGAGCCAATCTTCTTTTGGAAAAGAAGATACACTAGAAAAAAAGAAGCATGGTTTGGCATATTAAGAGATAAAGTACTATATAGATATATTATTCGTAGTCAAAGTGTCAACGATGGTTAAAACAAGGATCCTTTTTATCAAAAATGCTCCATATTTCTAAAATATGGAGTTTTTCACTTTCCAGCTTTTATTTTGATTAAAAATTAATCATAGACTTCAGAGAAGCTATCTGATACAATTAAAACGGTGAAGAAGTATGACAAAAGAAAATAAAAAAGTAAAAGAATTTAAAGACAATGATCAAAAGAAAGCAAACAAGGATATCTTTTTAGACTATATGCCCTATATAATAATTATTGTAATGGTAATAGTATTAAGAAGTTTTATAGCTACTCCTGTAAGAGTTAATGGTCCTAGTATGGAAACTACTTTAAAAAGTGGTGAGACAATGATCTTAAATAAACTAGGAATGAAACTAAAGGGACTTAACCGTTTTGATATTGTTGTTATAAAAATAGAAGATAATTATTTAATTAAAAGAATAATTGGTCTTCCAGGTGAGAGTATAATGTATGAAGAAAGCAAATTATATATAAATGGAAGAAATATTGAAGATAAGTTTTCTAAAACTGTAACTGAAGATTTTGAAGAAGTAAAATTAGAAAGTGATGAGTACTTTTTAATGGGAGATAACCGTTTTGAATCTCAAGACAGTAGAGCATTTGGACCTATTAAAAAATCTCAAATAATAGGAAAGACTAATCTTATTTTATTTCCGTTTAAACGTATGGGTAAAGTTAAGTAATGAATGTGTATTTAATAAAATCAGTTTCACTTAGAATTCTAAATGAAGAGTTAAAAAAGATAATTAAAGATATAACTAATATAATTAGAGTAAACATGGATGAATTTTCTTTAGAAGATTTAATTAGTGAGTGCTCTTATTTTTCTATTGATAATGAAGATAAAGTTGTTATTGCAAATAACTTTAAAGTAAATAAAGACACTAAAGGCTTAGAAGAATATTTAAAGAATCCAAATAAGAGTACTACTTTAATTCTTGTTTCTGAAAACATTGATAAAAGAAGTAGTTTATATAAATTTTTAAATAAAAATGCTAAAGTAATTATTATTGATGAAATTAAAAACATGAATAATATTATATCTACATATGCTAAAAATAAAAATATTGATATTGATTATAGTGCTATCAATAAATTACTAGATCATAATTTAAATAATTTAGATCTTGCTTTAAATGAAATAGATAAGATAAGTTTAACTACAAATAAAATAACAAATGAAGTAGTAGATAAATATTCAAAGAAAATTATAACAGAGGAAAACTTTGACTTCTCTGATGCTATAGTCAAAAAAGAATATGGGAAAATAGAAAAGTACTTAGATGAATTTATAACTTTAAAACAAGAAATATCTCCGTTTATCGGACTTCTTGCTGGTCAGTTTAGACTTATCTATGCGGTTAAAGCTCTAGGGGCTACTAATAAAGAAATAGCTGAACTATTAAATGTTCATATATATAGAGTTAAACTTGCTAAAGATAATTCAATACTTTATACAATGAGTGAACTTGAAAAAATATTACTTGATTTGTGTGAACTTGATTATAATTTAAAAACTAGTAATATTGATAAATATATTTTATTTAAAATATTTGTAATAAACATATAAAAAGCTGATTTATTTCTCAGCTTTTTTAATTAAATCAAGTATTTTATTAGTAGTTTTAAAATTAAATTTGGCAATTTCCTTTAAGACATCTTTACCATATTTCTTTACTAACAAAACTCCTTGCTTATCAACTTCTTCTCCAGCACCTTTTTTAAAAAATATTTGATATTTATTTCCGATTTTTTCAAATTCTTTTAAAAATACATATCTACTTATTATAGCAGCTGCAGCAACACTTAAACATTTATCTTCTGCTTTTGTTACAAAGGTTATTTTAGTAATCTTAGGATCTTCTTCTTTAATATAAGTAAAATAACTTCTAGGATGAGCAAACTGATCTACTACAATATATTTATAATCAAAATTATTATTATTAACTAAACTACTTAGAGCTTTATTATGCATCTTAGCTAGTATTTTTTTAATGTTATCAAAAGAAGTATTATATTCTTTATTTGTTAAAATAACAGTTTCATGAGGAATATGTTTAATAATATCTGGTCCGATTTTTAATATTTTATTATCATCAAGTCTTTTAGAATCTTTTACACCTAAGTCATATAGAAGATTCATATGCTCTTTACCAACGAAGGCAGCTGTTACAACAATTGGACCAAAATAATCACCTGTACCAACTTCATCTGATCCAATTGTTGATACATTAATAAATCTAGTATCTTTTTCTTCTTCTTTTTTAGCTTCTTTTAAAGCAAGCTCTGCATCAATATCTCTTTTATTTAAAGACATCTCTAAATCTCTCCACATAGCATAATCAACATCCGCACTCATGCCTTGAAACATTACTTTACCAGACTGGTATAAAGTTATTATAGTTCCGGCTTCTTCTGCTTGAAAAATAGCATAGGGTGGAGTTTT
>DUUS01000086.1 GCA_012841465.1 Mollicutes bacterium | reverse complement strand
TCCATACTAAGAAGTGAGCATCTAAATCAGGTGCTTTAAAAGGTACGATTACTGTATCAACTGATACATCTTTATAACCTTGAGCTACTTCATGGCTAGCAAGTCCAGTACCACATCTAGGACAATAAGGAAGTATTTTATGACCTTCATAAAATAAACCTTCATCAAAAAACTTTTTAAGTATCCACCACTCTGTTTCAATATAATCATTGTGATAAGTTATATAAGGATTTTTAAGATCAATAAACTGTCCCATTCTTGTTGTTAAATTAGAAAACAATTCTTCGTTTCTAAGAACACTCTCACGACATTTATGATTAAATTTATCTATACCGTACTTTTCAATATCACTTTTAGATGTAAAACCAAGTTCTTTTTCAACTTCAAGTTCAACTGGAAGTCCATGAGTATCCCATCCTATCTTTCGAAGTACTTTATATCCTTTCATAGTTTTATACTTACAAAAAGAATCTTTTAAAAACTTTGAAAGCATATGATGTAGACCTGGATAACCATTAGCTGTAGCAGGTCCATCATAAAATACAAAATGCTCTTCTCTATTATCTATAGACTTCTGAAAGACATTATTATCCTCCCAGTACTTAGATAAAGTACCTTCAACATCTTTAACATTTTCTTTACTTAATTCTTCAAATTTCATTTCTATCTCCTTTTCTAAATAAAAAAAGTCCTGAATCAAAGGACGAATCTAAATCCGTGTTACCACCTTAATTCATGAACTATTCATGCACTTATATCTCGTAACGTGAGTAAACGTTTTTTCCTAAATATTTCAGAAAAACACATCAGAAGTGATTTACAAATATATCCATATACTTACTTTCACCATACGTAAGATTCTCTAAATACTTTTATATTTGCCCTCTTCATCAATTGCTTTATGTATTAGATTATATGATTAATAAAGGACTTTGTCAACTACTAGCGTGTTTTAATGGCATTAAAACGGGACGGAAAGAAATTCCTTCAAACGGAGTACCAGAAGTATTACTATAAGAAAAAATACCATTCGCCCTTCTTCCACCCCACCTATTACCACGATAAAACCAAGGTTGATTCAAATGTGGAATATGGGATTGATCATAATTCCAAGAAGAATAATTATTGTTTATATATGAACTTCCATTGTAACGCGCTGCATTATAACTTGTTTCAAAAAATGCATCACCGTAGACTGCATCAACATAATTCATACCAAAACTATTCAATATCTGTTTGTTTTCCGTAAAGTATTTATTTATATATTTATCTTCAATTAATTTTTGTTTTAAAAAATTACTATTTCCAACTAAATCATTATAATTACCCATTACAATATCCCATGCACCACCACTCATATCATATACCCCATAAATGTTATGAGTTGTACTTGATTTCACACCGTCTAAGGTATTATAAGGAATACAATATGACAAAGGTCCGCCGTCAACGCCAGTACTTGAGCACCCTGTCATATATTGATTATATGTGTTGTTCCATATTTCTTCATAAGCACCAAACAAAGAAGCGGATAAATATGCTACTGCTCCCCATTCATAATTTGTTATTAAATGAGATTTTACTTCGCTTTCTAACCAACCATAAACACCAGAGTGATTACTCATGTCTAAAGAAACTAAATAAGCATTGTATATACTAATACATCTCCAAGAGTTAACATTAGGAACAATTTTTATCGTTTTAGAAATACTATCATCTGGTTGTAAACATTCACCAGTTATCGTGGCGACCCCTTCTGCAGCCGTAGCTTCAAACTTAGCCACCCAAAAACCCAACTCTTCTCCATTTACCTGGAAAGCAGGATGAAGAAAATGATGCATTGAAGTATCTTTTTCATGAGCTTCGTAGCCAGTACTTTCTATAGTTGTATTATCTTCTGTTAAATTTGTAGTTCCTTTTAAAAACTTTACATCAATGTCTCCAGCTTCTTTACCAGTTAAGTTATAACAGTCTTCTCCTGATGTATGATAGCAACTCTCTATCTTATAAGCATATCTCGGTATCCATACCCAGTATGAGCCATCTAGAGATTTAGCATTTGCCCATCTTTTTTCATTGTAATCATACCAATCTGGATCATCTTCTGTTGTATTTATTTCAAGAGTTCCATCCCACTTTATAGGAGTCATTCCAGTGAATAAGACTGGATGGTTCACCCCTTTTTCCTCATTATATCCAGGATAATTATAACTTCCTTCTCTTATATTTATATGAGCTTTAAAGATTTTATTCATATCTTCATTTTGAGATATTCCTGTTTCAGGAAAATAAAGTTCAAGAGAATATGAATGTTCTTTGTTATCTGCTGGTGATGCAAATGTTCCATCTCCTAGGAATATTTCTTGAGTACCTGTTGATATTCCAGATTGAATAATTGATGGAGCAATAGTTCCATTGCCATCAGTATTAGTTGATGTTAATTTATACTCTAGAGCATTATTGGTAAATGTATTTTATTCTATAACTAGAATAATATGATAGTTCATATTATCAGTTGTGGTGCTGTTTCCAGTTAGAGTGAAATTTTTAGTTGCAAAAGGAGAATTACTCGGGAATATATTTGGAGTATTTATATTTTCTCCACCGTCATAGTTTATGTTCATTACTCCACCACTAGCTTGTATCGTTGTTGAGTTTTCAGTTCCAGTTATATTAGCTGAGAAGTAAGCAAAAGAAAGACCTATTGTGATAAGTAGTAAGGATAAAATAAAACTTAAAATTAGTGTGATTTTATTATGTTTCATTTTATTCTCCTTCTTATTTTAAATTTTACCATATATTAAATGTGTAGACAAATGTTTTGTAAAATAAAAGAGCCTTTAGGCTATTTATTTATATAAAACATTACATATGGTTTTATTTTATTATGGTCTTTATCGTATTTTTTATATAATGCTACTGGGGTATCTTTTACTTTAAATAAAATATAATCATTTATAGTCATATTTAATATTTGACCATGCTTTACTTTATAGAGCATTTCTGGATTTATATCTTCTTGTGGATAGTCTTTTAATATTTCAGATACAGGTATTAATTTATGTTTATTTTTTAATACTTCATCTAATGTGTATGAGTCTTTTATATTAAAGTTACCTACCTGGGTTCTTTCAAGATCAGTTAAAGTAGCATATGTTCCTAGTTTAAAGCCGATATCTCTAATTAAGCTTCTTATATAGGTTCCTTTAGATACTTTTGTTTTTATTGTGATTGTATCTTTTTTTATTGATAGTACCTTTATGTTGTAGATAGATACATTTCTTGTTGGAAGTTTTACATCTTTGTTTTCTCTAGCATATTCATATAGTTTTTTACCATCTACTTTTACTGCTGAATATATAGGTACTTCTTGGTCGTATGTTCCTTTAAAAGAATTAATAGTATTTATTATTTCTTTTTTATTAAAGGTTTTGTTTTCTTCTTTTAATATGTTACCAGTTATATCTAAAGTATCAGTTAAGATTCCTAGTTTAAAAGTAGCAATATATTCTTTATCTTGGTTTGTAAGTAGATTAGATAATTTAGTTGCTCTTCCGATTAGGCAAACTAAAACACCAGTTGCAAGAGGATCTAAAGTTCCGGTATGGCCGATCTGTCTTGTTTCTAGTATTTGGTTTAGTTTATTAACAACATCTCTACTGGTTATATCTTTTGGTTTATTTATTATTATTGCTCCAGTAATAAGGCATCACTCCTAGTTTTTATTTAAGTTTGATAGTATCTTTTCTATGTTTGCTCCATATTCAATCGACTGATCATATGTAAAGTGAAGTTCTGGTGTGTGTCTTAAATCCATTCTTTCAGATAGCTTATGTCTTAGAAAAGGAGCTGCATTAGTTATTTCTTTTTGAAATTCTTCTCTATCATAATCTCCTAAATAAGTATAGTATATTTTAGCAGAAGAAAAGTCAGGAGTTATTTTAGCAGCTGTTATAGTTGCTTTTTTTAGCATCTCATCTTTTATGTCTAAGTAAATGATTTCGGATAGTTCTTTAATCATTTGAGAATTAATGCGTTCTAGTTTTACTTTTGTCATCTTTTTACCTCGACATCTTCATAGATTTCAAATTCATCTTTTTCTTTAATGTCGTTGAAGTTTTCGATTGTTATTCCACATTCAAAACCTGATTTCACTTCACGAACTTGGTCTTGTTCTCTTTGAATTGAAGATATTATTCCATCATAGATAATTACTCCATCACGAATAACTCTAATTTTTGCTTTGTTTTTAACAATTCCATTTGTTACATAAACACCAGCGATGGTTCCCACTTTACTAAATGAGAATAATTTTCTTACTTCTGCATTTCCAATAATTTTTTCTTCAAATTCAGGATCTAATAGTCCTTTCATTGCTAGCTCTACTTCTTCAATTAGTTTATATATTACTTGATATAATCTTATTTCAACGCAGTATTCTCTAGCAACTTCTCTTGTTATTGCTGATGGTACAACATTAAAACCAATTATTATTGCATCTGATGCATTAGCTAGAACTATATCACTTTCAGTAATTGTTCCGATGCCACTTCTAATAATTTTTATTTTAACGCCTTCTACATCAATTTTATCAAGACTGCTTTTAATTGCTTCTTCAGAACCTCTAACATCACATTTAAGTACGACATTAATTTCTTTGGTACCTGACTGGATTTTTTCAAATAAATCTTCAAAGGTTACTGCTTTTTTATTACAGTCAATTGATGAAAGTAAGGCTGCCCTTTTTTCACTTACTGATCTTGCTTTCTTTTCAGTTTCAAAAGCCATGAATTTATCACCAGCAGATGGATTATCAGATAGTCCGGTTATTTCAACTGGCATGCTAGGACCTGCTGATACTATTTCTTTACCTTGGTCATTTTTTAAAGTTCTGACCTTTCCATAAGCAGTTCCTACTACAATTGGATCTCCTAGTCTTAAAGTTCCATTTTGAATAAGTAGCGAGGCTACTCCTCCAAGATTTTTATCTATTCTTGATTCAATAACAGTTCCTGATGCATATCTATTAGGATTTGCTTTTAGTTCATTCATTTCAGCTATTGCTAGAACTGTTTCTAAAAGGTTATCTATTCCTTCTCCTGTTAGGGCACTAATGTTTACAAATGGTACATTTCCACCCCAGTCTTCTGGAGTTATATTAAGTGCTGCCATTCCTTCTTTGATGCGGTCTGGATTAGCTTCTGGTTTATCTATTTTATTTACGGCAACCACTATTGGAACATTTGCTGATAGTGCATGTTCTGCTGCTTCTTTTGTTTGTGGCATTACCCCATCATCTGCAGCTACTATTAATATTACAATATCAGTTACGCTTGTTCCTCTTGCTCTCATTTCAGTAAAGGCTGCGTGTCCTGGCGTATCGATAAAGGTTATTTTATTTCCTTTATAATCAATTTGGTATGATCCAATTGCTTGGGTTATACCTCCAGCTTCACCTTCTGCCACATTTGATTTTCTTAAATAATCAAGTAGTGTTGTTTTTCCATGATCAACATGACCCATTACAGTGATAACAGGAGGTTTTGGTTTTAAATCTTCTTCTTTATCAATTATTTCATATTCTTCAAAGTTTGAAATATCTTGAGTTTCTTCTTTTTTTAATACTTTCTTGTAATCAAGAGCAATTATTTCGGCATTTTCAAAATCTATTTCTTGATTTTGATTAAGCATTAAACCTAAGCTCATTAATTTCTTGATTAAATCAGGAAGATTTACATTTAAAGCAAGAGCGAAATCACTTACTGTCATTCCTTCTTTATATATAGCAACATTATCATCTGTCTCTTCATTTGTTTTTAGTTTGGTCTTGCTTTTATACATTGCTTTCTTTTTAGTTGAATATTCGTTTTTATCTTGTTCTTTTCTTTTATTTAATTTTTGTTTTCTTACAGTGTGCTGTTCTTTAATTAAATTAGTTTCACTTAAAATATCTTCAACTACTTCATCAAGTACCTCTTCATCATCATGGGTTGTATCCTTATCCGAACTAATTAAATTCATTGAATTATCAAGAACAATGATTGAATCATCATCTAAAATATCACCTGCTTTAGTTATCTTTAGTCCAAGTTCTTTACACTTATCAAGTACTTCTTGTACTGTATAGCCTTGCTCCGATGCATATTCTTTTACACTCATTTAAGAGCACCACCTTTCTTATATTATTTCTAATATCTTATCATATATATCATCATTTACATTTGTTTCAAATACTCTATTAAGTATTTTAGTTTGTTTTGCTTTTTCTATTACTGTTTTATCTTTTTTTAAATAACAACCTTTACCATTTTGTTTACCAGTAACATCTATATCTATATTATCTTTATATTTAACAATTCTGATTAAATCTTTTTTAGGATGTTTTTCTCTAGTAACAACACATAATCTTAAAGGTACTTTTTTCATTATTGATTACCTTCTTCAGTAATTTGATTTAAGGTTTTAACAGTAATATGAAATTTAGTTAATCTACTAGCAAGTTTAATATTAATTCCTTTTTTACCTATTGCTAGTGATAAATTATCTTCATCAACAATTGCTAGGGCTTTTCTTTCTTTATCATTTTCAAGTATGTTTACGATTGCTCCCTTAGCTGGATTAAGTGCATTTGAAATATACTCACTTTCATCTTCACTATAAAGAATTAAATCAACTTTTTCGCCATTTAACTGTTCTAAAATACTGCCAATTCTTGAGCCACGCTCTCCAATGCAGGTTCCGATTGGATCAATTGTTTCATTTGTTGAATAAACAGCAACTTTACTACGAACTCCTGGTTCTCTAGCAACTCCTGCTAAAATTAATGTTCCATCACTAAACTCAGGTATTTGATTTTCAAATAATCTTCTAACAAAACCATAGTGTTTTCTAGTACATAGTATTAAAGGTCCTTTACTTGTCGCTTCAATTTTTTGAATATAGACATTGATGCTTGTTCCCATTTTAACTACTTCACCAGGTATCATTTCTGATTTAGGTAGGATTCCTCTTGCTCTTCCAAGATCTACATAATAATTCTTTCGATCTTCCATAGCAAGCATTCCTAGCATTATTTCATCTTGTTTTCCTTCAAACTCTTCAAGAATACTTTCTCTTTCAGCTTCTCTAATTTTTTGAGTTAAAACTTGTTTAGCAGTTGATGCCGCAACTCTTCCAAAATCTTTAGGGGTTACTTCTTCTTCAATAGTTTCACCAACCTTAATTCCTGGAACTATTTTTTCAGCATCTTTTAATAATACTTGAGCATCTTCATTAATTTCAGGTTCTTTATAAATTTCATTACCTTCTTCATCAAGAGCTTCTTCTCCTTCAATATATTCATCTACTACAACTAAATATGAATAGACTTTTATATCTCCAGTAGTTCTGTCAATATTGACTTTAACATTGGTTTTAGAATCAAAGTTTCTTTTATAAGCAGTTATTAAAGCTTGCTCCATAGCTTCAAAGACTATTTCTTCATCAATTCCTTTTTCTTCAGTAATCGCTTCTACTGCTTTTATAAATTCTTTTCCGTTCATGACTCTCCTCTTTCTTTACTAGAAACATCTAATATGTATTCATCTTTAATTAAATCATTATCATCAAGTATTGGATTAATAATATTAGTAGCTTCTACAACCTGGTCTAAATCAAGACCATTTACTTTATCTAAAGTAATTTTTAAAAAGTTATGGTTATTTTCTTTAGTATATTCAACACTATGTACCTTAATTCCCATCTCTTCCATTGGCTTTTTAATTAAATCTTCAATTTCTTTAGTTACATTTTTCATATTTCCTCCTTTAGCAATAATAAAAGCGGGAGTTTATGCCCACTTAAATCTGTAATTTAATTATAACAGAGGTTATTTTAAATGTAAAGGCTAAAATACACGGTTTTTCCCATAATAAAAGAGAAGAGTCCCACATATAAACTATTCTTATTTAAAAAATTAGATCCTGCACAAAAGCTCGAAGCTTAAAGGATTTTAAGAGATCATCTTCTCTAAGTAAAATAATACCATAACACACAGAAAATGTAAATAGTCATCACCTGGTAACAGATTTAAAGTCCGACTTGAAATTATAACTCCTATACTAAACCTGTTTCAAATGATTCAAAGAAAACTAATATTTTTTCTATAATTCTAACTATCGGTAGTTCTAACCAATTATCTCTTTAAATCTGTACCAATTAAATATGTTTAATTATAACTCACCCAGTACTATTACTGGATTTTTATATTCCTCTATTGACATTGAAGCATATTTTTTAATAAACTCTTCAATTATTTTAATTAATGGTTCTTCTTCAGTATATAGTTTTATCTCAGATATATATTTATTTAATTTTTTAGTTATTTCATTAGTTACTGATATATATAATATTGGTTTTTCATATTTTTGTAGTTCTTTTAACTCAAGTTTAATACCAAAAGAATAAGAACTTGCATCAACAATAATGAGATCGGCTTTTTTTATTAATTCTTTATAATACTCTGCCTCATATGTTTTTGTTTGAGGAAGCATTAATTCATGCATAGTACATACTGGACTACTTACAATATCTCTATATAATAGATTTTTATAATCCATTTTTATTGAATGAATAAAATATACTTTTAATCTTCTTTTCATATTTTTCTCCAGCATAATTATATCATGGGCATAAAATATTTGCTATAATGTTATTGAGGTTTGATTTTATGGAAATAATCGGAATAATTTGTGAATATAATCCTTTTCATAATGGACATAGATATCATATTGAAAAAATTAAAGAACTTTTTCCTTCTTCTTTAATTATTTTAGTACTTAATGGATATTTTATGCAAAGAGGAGACATCAGCGTTTTAACAAAAGAAGATAAGGTTAAAATAGCACTTGAAGAAAATATTGATATAGTGATTGAACATCCCTTTATATTTTCATCTAACTCAGCCGATATTTTTGCTGAAAGTGCGGTTACTTTACTTGAAAAAATGGGCTGCAGTAAATTAGTTTTTGGAAGTGAATCAAATAATATTAATTTAATTAAGGAAGCAGCTAAAAAGATTCTTGATAATAGCAAAAATATAAAAGAAAATTTAAATAAAGGGCTTAGCTACCCTGCTTCACTTAATGTTAACATTAGTAGTCCGAATGATATACTTGGGATTTCTTATGTTAAAGCTATTATAAAAAATAATTATAAAATAGAACCGATAACAATTAAAAGAACTAGTGATTATCATGATTTAAAAAGCACTGATAATATTATTAGTGCAAGTAATATTAGAAAGAAACATAAAGAAAAGTTAAGTGTTGATAAGTATACTAGTTATCAACATTTAATTAAAAAAGTAGATGAAGATTTATTGTTTAAATTACTACAATATAAAATAAATACAGAGCACAATTTAGATAAATATTTAACTGTTGATGAAGGTATAGAATATAGATTACTTAAGTATATAAATAAAGCTAAAGATTTAGATGAATTTATAACACTTGTTAAAACTAAAAGATACACCTTTAATAGAATTAAAAGAATGCTTATACATATTTTAATCGGACTTACAAAAGAAGATAAAGATAATACCAATATTGATTATATTAAATTACTTGGATTTAATAAAAAAGGACAAAAATATTTAAGTAAAGAAAAAGATATTTTAATAACAAGTAAAATTCCAGATTCTTTTATTTCTAGAAAATATGAACTTAAAGCATCAATCATTTATGATTTACTTACTAATCAAAATACATATGAATTTGAACTGGAAAATAAACCAATAAAAAAAATATAGATTATTAAAATGAGTCTATATTTATTTTTACACGATTTAGTTTGTGAACATATGCGTAAGCTTGAACCATAGTTCTTATTGCTCCAGCAATTTTACCTCTGCGACCAATAACGGCTCCCATGTCAGATTCGTGAACAATGATTTCTAGTAATATATCATCATCATCTCCACCAAATTCCTGAACACTTACCATATCGGGCTGTTTAACTAAATGTTTCACAATATTTTCAGTAAAAGTGGTTAATTCTTTATGCATTATTATTCACCACTTTCTTTTGTCTTTTTTTCTTCTTTTTTAGTTGTTTTGACTTCTTTAAATTTAGCCCAAACTCCAGCATCTGATAAGATACTTTTTACTGTTGCTGTTGGAAGAGCTCCATTTTTTAACCAACCAATGATTTTTTCTTCATCTAGTGTAACTTTATCTTTATCAAGTAGTGGATTATATGTTCCTACAATTTCAATAAATTTACCATCTCTAGAAGCTCTAGAGTCTGCTGCGACTATTCTGTAGTATGGTTTTTGTTTTGCTCCCATTCTTTTTAATCTTAACTTTACAGCCATAATATTGCCTCCTTTTTCATGTTTTAATATTATCAAAAAAAAGACACTGTGTCAACTATTTTTGGTTGACATCTTCCAAATAGTCTTCATCTACTTCTTCAGATATTGCTTCTTCTATAATTGTTTCCGATTCTGAGTCATCATACTGATAATCTTCATATGAATCTTCAATAGCGATTCTTACCATTGTCTCGCCTACTATTTCAACTCCTAGTTCTTTTTCAATATTTAATATTACCTTGCTTCCATCTACTTCAACATTACTTACTGATGGTGCTGATAGGCTTCTTACGATTATTTCTCTGTTATTATCTAGTACTTCTGTTTTAGTTAAGTTTACATTAACTGTATCTTTGTATAAAAAGTTTCTAACTAAAACATCAGTCTTAGTATTGTTTTCATATGAATACCATACGTTTACATCATAGCTACCTTCAACATTAACTTTACCATCAGTGCCACTGCCTTTAAAATTATGATTGATAATCCAGCAACCTAAAACAGTATCAATATTAGCATTTGTATCAATAGTTATTTCTTCTTTAGATCCTTTTTTAGCTTTTCCAATAACTGCTTTAGTTACTATCTCTTTATAATTTCCCATAATATCACTCCCTCAATTTAACTTATGCAAGAGATGGGCAAAATGTACACATAAACCTAATTTTATGTTATATTTAAATTGGTGATAATAATGGATTGTATATTTTGTAAAATAAGTAAAAATGAAATACCTTCAAAAACTATTTATGAAGATGATTTAGTTAAAGTCTTTCTTGATATTAATCCTATATCAAGTGGTCACATGCTAATAATACCTAAAAAACACTACAGCGACTTTTTAGAACTTGATGAAAAAATAAATAATCATATTCATAAAATATCAAAAGATATTAGTAATCTAATAATTAAAAAATTAAACCCTGATGGTTTAAGATTAGTTACTAACTATGGAATAAATCAAGATGTTAAACATTATCATTTGCATATTATTCCATCATATAAAGCTAAAGATAATATATCTAATGTTGATGATATATTTAATAAACTAATTAAATGAAAAAATTCTCTATCATAGAGAACTTTTTTATTTTAATGCATCAATTAATTCAGCTTTTTTCATTGTTGAGTATCCAGTTAACTTTCTTTCTTTAGCAAGTTCTTTTAACTCAGCAACTGTTAATTTAGATAAATCTTCTTTTTTAGATTCTTCTTTTTTAACTTCAGCTTTAACTTCTTTTTTAGGTTCTGCTTTTACTTCTGGTTTAGCTTCTTTTTTAACTTCAGCTTTTACTTCAGATTTAACTTCTGTTTTACCATTTTTTAAAGCATCTTTAGCAACCTTTACAAGTTCAGTAAATTGTTTTGGATTGTCAATTGCTATTTCAGATAACATTTTACGGTTTATTTCAACATTTGCTATTGATAAACCATTTATAAATCTTGAATAACTAATTCCATTTTCTTGGCACGCAGCATTTATTCTTGTAATCCATAATTTTCTAAAATTACGTTTCTTAGCTTTACGATCACGGTATGCATAAATACCACTTTTAAATGTTTGTTCTTGTGCTGTTTTAAATAATCTATGTTTACTTCCAAAGTATCCTTTAGCTTCTTTTAAAACTTTTTTTCTTCTGTTTTTAGCAACAGTTCCGCGTTTAACTCTTGTCATAATTCACCACTAGATAACAGAACTTAATCTGTCAGCGTCTCCTTTCGCTAGTACACCTTTATTTCTTCTTTGTCTTACTTGTTTTCCAGTGTCTTTACCTGTTTTATGGTTTCCACCAGATTTTTTAAATGATAAAGTACCATTTTTTCTTTTTTTAAATACTTTACTACTTGCTTTATGTGTCTTTTGTTTTGACATTATATTTCCTCCTCTATTTTATTGGTGCTAAAATCATAGTCATTGTTCTACCGTCTAATTTAGGTTCTTTTTCAACAGTGGAACAATCGCTTAACTCATCTCTAAATCTTAATAAAACATCTTTACCAAGATCTGTATGAGCCATCTGTCTACCTTTAAATCTTAAACTAGCTTTAATTTTATGTCCTTTTTCTAAATACCTGCGAGCATTCTTTACTCTAGTATTAAAGTCACCAATATCAATAGTTACTGATAATTGATATTCTTTAAGTTCTTTTCGGTTTGCTCTTTGAGACTTAGCAGCTTCTTTTTTCTTTTTTTGTCTCTCGTATTTGTATTTGTTATAGTCCATAATTTTTCCAACAGCTCGCTCGCTATTTCCACTCATAAGAACTAAATCTAAACCTGCATAGTTTGCAAGAGTTAGAGCATCTTCTAAGTTTTTAGTTCCCATTTTTTCTCCATTAGGTCCTATAACCATAAGCTGGTCAACCTTGATTCTTTCATTAATTGGTAGATCATCTTTCCTGATATTTGCTATTTACAAGCACCTCCATAAATCAAAAAATGAATGCGTTATGCATCCACTATAAAACCATTATAATATTTATATTTGGCTTTTACCTATTCAAACGTATGAATCAGGTGGATGTGGATACATCACTTTCCTTAAATGACAGATTTATTATACCACTTGTACTCACTTTGTCAACACAATGACACTCAAAATCATTGTTTTTATACAATATTTCTTAAAATCTATCACTTCTTACTATATTATATTCATTAAACTTAATTAAAATACAGAGAGTTATCTAATATTAGATATAGAATTTAAAAATATGTCCATATTAATACAGAGTGATAAATATGAATATTATTAAAACTATTTTAAATGAATTTAAAGATGTCCCTGATTTAATTATCAGAAAAATACCTAAAAGATTTAAAACAATCTATGTTATTTATTTAGAAACAGTCTCTAGTAGTGATCTTGTCAACAATTATATATTAAGAGCCCTTGCAACTCATAATACTAAATTTAAAAATCTTCCTGAAATAATATCAGCTCCTAACTTAAAAACAATAACACTTGAAGAAGTTGAGTATTACTTATGCAATGGTTTTGCTGTTATAACTGATAATAAACATATCTATGCCTTTGAGGCTAGAGCTGATTTAACAAGAGGAATAGACGCTGCTAATGTCGAGCCATCATTATATGGTCCTAAGGATTCATTTGTTGAAAATTATCAAATAAATATTGGATTAATTAAAAGAAGAATAAAGTCTAAAAGCTTAAAAACAAAAGAAATAGATTTAGGAAGATACTCTGAAACAAAAACCGGAGTTCTTTATATTGATAATATTGTTAAAATAGAATTAGTAAATGAAGTATTAAGTAAACTGAATAATATTGATACTGAATCTATTACTTCATCTGGTGAATTAAAACAATTTTTAGCAGACGAAAATAAAAACGTTTTTCCAGCCTTAGAGTTATCTGAAAGACCAGATACTATCGTAAAAGCACTACTTTCTGGTAAAGTTGTTATTATTGTAGATACTTCACCCTTTGCGATTATTCTTCCGTCAGTCCTTGCTGATCATATAAATCCAACTGTTGATAATTTAACTAATAGTATTAATACTAACTTTCTAAAATTTATTAGAATACTATGCTTTATTATTACTTTAGTAACTCCTGCTATATATATTGCGATTACTAATTATAACCATGAATCAGTTCCGACTAAGTTTCTTATGAATATAGCTGTACAAAGATTTGGAGTTCCCTTTCCTTCCTTAATTGAAGCACTTATTATGCTCTTTATCTGCGAGCTACTTAGAGAAAGTGATTTAAGATTTCCAAATGGCTATGGAAGTGCCATATCCATTTTAGGTGCCTTAATAATTGGAGAATCAGCTGTAGCATCAGGTCTTGCTAGTCCGATTATGATTATTGTAATCGCTCTTACTTTTTTATCTAGTTTAATATTTAATGAAGTTGAAATGAGTGGAGCTTTAAGATGGTGGAGATATATTTTCTTAATCTTTGCTGGCTTCTTTGGACTTTATGGCTTTGCCCTCTCCCTTCTTATCTTTCTTATTAATTTATGTGCCTATGAATCTTTTTCTCTTACCTATATGTTTCCTATTTCTCCTTTTGATTATAGTTATCTTAAAGAAACTTTATTTAAACCTAAAAGAAGTAAAAACATTTATCGTAGTAAATACTTAAGTGATAATGTTAGAAAGCAAAAATAAATGAAAAAAATAATTTTAATAATTTTAATTTTACTAACCTCTGGATGTTACAACTATAAAGAAGTAGATGACCTTGCTCTTGTATCTTCTCTTGCTATTAATTATATTGATAATAACTTTGAAGTTATTATTGAAGTTGAAGAGAACAATAAAGATGATAAATATCAGTCTCATCTATTAAAAGGTATTGGCAGTACAATTGAATCTGCTATGGAAAATACATCTATTTCTTTAAACAAAGAATTGTATTTTATTAATTTAGATGCTCTTTTACTTTCAACTGATGTTGTTAATGAAAAGTTAGATCAAGTACTTGATTTTATCATTAGAGATAATAATTTTTCTTTTGATTATAACGTTATAATTTGTGATAAAAGTCAGGAGGTTATAGAAAGTATTATTAATACTGATGAAATATTCGGAACCTATATTCAAAATGTATATGAAAACACTAATAATAATTTAGTTAATATAAAAATATATAAATTACTTGATATCTTTTTAAATGATTATCAAGATATTATTCTTCCTATCTTTGATTTTGAAGAAGATTTAATTTTAATAAATAGAGCTGCTATATTTAGTAAAAACAAAATAGTTAATTATTTAGATAGTAAAGAAATAGCTCTATATAATATACTAAATAATAATTATATGAATTATTATTTAGACTTTAATTTAGAAAATAAAAAAGCCACCTTTAAAGGCAATAACTATATAACTAAAAGTATTTATCAAAATAATACAATAAATATATTTACTAGGCTTGAAGGTTCACTTGTTGAAACAGAAAATATCGATGTTAAAAATAAAAATGATTTAGATAAAATAAATAATGAATTTAAAAAAAGTATTAATAATTTTATTTTAAAATTATATCAAAACAACAGTGACATTTTAGGTTTTAAAAATAAAATTCATAAAAAGAATAAAAACATAGATTCAACTCTAACAAACATTAAATACAATATAAATACTAAAACTATAATTGATGATGATTCTTTAATTCTAGAAAGTATTGGTAAGTAATGAAAAATAAATCTTTTGAATATAACTCACTTTCATTTTTAATAACAACACCACTCTTTTTAGGAATAGGATTTATTAAAATAATAAGAGATGTCGGAAATGATTTTTGGATAAGTTTAATAATAGGTATTTTACTTGGACTTATAATAAATCAAATACTAAAAGCACTTCCTAAAAATAATAATAAACCATTATTTATATTAATAAACTTTATCTTACTATTAATTATTACTTCTTCTTTAACAAGAAGTATATCCCATCTTTATTTAAATAAAACTCCAGACTACTTTATCTTTATTCCTTTTCTCTTAGTCATGTATTATGCAAGTACTAAAAAAGATGATGTCATCTTTAAAGTAGCAAATATTATTTTATTTATAAATATATTTCTTTTTATATTTTCAAGTATATTATTAATACCTTTATTTAAAATAGATAACTTAATGCCTTTCTTTGGAGACTCTTCAATTTTAAATATAATATATTCAGGAATAGACTTTGCTCTACTATCTACAATACCTTTAATGCTACTTTCTAAACACAATAAAAAAGTTTATACCTTAAGTTCTCTATATATATTTTTAGTATTTGTACTAATTATTGGAACACTAGGTATAAATGTAGCATCAATATTTAATTATCCTGAATATATTATTTTAAAAAGAGTATCATTCTTTGACTTCTTTGATAATATTCAAAACTTTATCTTTCTATCGTGGATTTTTTCATCCTTCACTTTAGGAGGACTAGTATGTACTAATATAGAAAATTATAGTAATAAAAAAACACTACTGATAATATTAATTTTAACCTTTATTATCAATACTGTCTTTAGTAACTTTCAAATATTTAACTTTATAAATA
>DUUS01000085.1 GCA_012841465.1 Mollicutes bacterium | reverse complement strand
TTTTATATTTACACTAGTACTGTGAGGCATAGGCTCTGGAAGCATTAAGGTTGCTACTATCGGAAGTTTAAAAGCTACTCCAAAGGCAAGAGCTGTTCCAGGTGACAAGCTTTTTACTTTTTCAATTAATTCTATATTTATATTACTAGATATGTTTTCAATTATTTTTATATCATCGGGATGGAATAGTCTAAATACAAGGAAGTTAGAACATTGAGATAGTGCGGTACTTGATAGCTCACTTGGTCTTTGGGTTATTAGACCTAAGAGTACTCCATATTTTCTTCCTTCTTTTGTAATTCTATCAAATATATTATATCCAAGGACGTTTACGTCTTCATCATTTTGAATATATCTATGTGCTTCTTCTAAAATAATATGAATTGGATATGTTGCTCTATTTTCAAGTCTTGTTGCAAAGTCAAAAAACATTTTTGTATATATTTTTGTTAATGTTTTAGCAAATCTTTCATCAATATAATTTAAATTCATATTAATAATTTGTCTTTTTTTATCTCCATCAAATAGATCTTTAATGTAGTCTTCTTTACTTATTCTTTCATTTGTTGGTTTAAAGAATATTTTATTATCACTGTTTATTATTTGTTGTAGTCTTACTTTAAGTTGATTAAGTTCATCATATACTTTTTCACTATTTAAAATACCTTCACTTATTAAAGCAAATTCAAATGCATAATAAAGATCATCTAAATCGTATGTAATTTGAGAATTTATTTTAATTGAACTTAAATCAAGTCTACGGTATTGACTTAGAAAATCAACTACAAACTGAACTGAGTTCATTTTACCTTGCTGATCTATATTTAAACATTGTCTTATAGTTCTTGAGTAACCAGGCTGAGTTATTTCAGTGTTTAAGTTTAAAGTATTTGTATTATAGTGAGATAGTACGGCGACAACTTGATCTCTTATTTGAGTTGAGTTTTTACCAGAGGATAATATATCTAATATAGCAGATGCGATTATATCATTTTTATATTCTTGCATTGTCTGGTTTGTTCCTTTAAATATATATACAAGCTTTATTGCTTTATCAATTATTGGAAGTTGACTAGGAGATGTAGCATTTAAAAGTAGTGCTAGATCATCTACATCTAAAAAGTAAGCTGGCAGATTTAATATTTCTCCTTCTTCTAAATTAGTTTGAGTCGTAAAACTTTTAAATCCAACATTATTAATATTATTTAAGTTCTCAAATGCCTGATTATATTCACCATAAACATCAAAGATAATAATATGTGAGTTAGTTGGTACATCATCTTTATTATCAGTAAATAAATTTTGAATTATTCTTGCTACACCACATGATTTACCTGATCCAGTATTTCCTATTATAGCAAAGTGATTTGAAAAGAAATTATTTAAATCAGTCGATACAACAAAGTTATCATAGACATTTGATTTTCCAATTAAAAGACTATCCCTGTTTGATCTATCTTGATTTCCTAGAAATAATTCCACTTCACTTTTATATATAATTCTTGGTATTGTTGTAAAATGTGGTTTTTTTGATACTCCTGAATAGAAATTATCTTCTATTATTTCTCCAACTAAAAGAATTTTAATTTCATCTTCAGTTATACCAATTATTTCTCCTACTATTTTACGTTCTACTTCTTCAAAGATAACATGATAATTTATATAGTTTGCTTTCATATCTTTTTCAAGATTTTCTAAAATTAATATATTATCTTCAATACTTTTCATTCTTCCAAACATAATCAACTCTCCTACTATAACAGTAGTTTAACACAATTAACCAAATAAAAAAAGAGGAACACCTCTTTTAATTATATAATAACTGCCCCAAGAATTATTGCTAAAAGAATAAATAACACTAAGACAATAAAAGAACTATTTAAAAAGCAATTGTTTCTTGGTATTTTATCCTTATCACATGTTTTAGTCATCGATTTATACCTCCTTTACTATATAATAGCTCCTACTATAATCACTAGTAATATAAATAGCACCAGAATGAATGCAGCACCACTAATTCCATGTTGGTTTCCACAGTAAGTGTTCATATTCTCCCTCCTTTTCATTACTCACTTTATTGTATGGATTTTTAAGCAAATGTGTTCTTGTAATTTAAATAATATACTGATATAATATTCTCTAGACATGGAGGAAGTTATGAAAAAGAAAGTATTACTTGCTGCATTAATATTAATGACAGCAACTGGTTGTGGTAAAGTACCAGTATTAAAAAATGGAGAGGAAGCAGTTGTAAGCTTTGAAAAAGAAAGCTTAAACATTAGTGTTGATGAGCTATATAATGCAATGAAAGATCGTTATGCTCTTAATGTATTAATTGATCTTATTGATACTAATATATTATTAGATAAGTATCCAGAAGACGCTGAAGATGCCGAGGAGTATGTTACGGAAGAAATAGATAAAGTTAAACAAAACTTTGTTGATGAAGATGGAAATTATGATGAAAGTGCTTTAATTAATGCTCTTACATATAATTATGGATTTACATCAATTGAAGAATTTGAAGACTTAATCAGACTGAACTATTATCGTACTAAAGCAATCGAAGATTATGCTAAAGCAAAAGTTCAAGAAAAAGATATTGAAAAATATTACAAAGATGAAATTGTTGGAGATATAGAAGCAAGTCACATTTTAATTAAACCTGATGTAAATGATGAAATGTCAGATGATGAAATCAAAAAAGCTGAAGATGCTGCTAAGAAAAAAGCAGAAGACATTATTAAAAAACTTAATAAAGGTGAAGATTTTGCCGAACTTGCTAAAGAGCATTCAGCAGATAAATCAAATGCAGAAGATGGCGGAAAGTTAGGTTTCTTTAACAAAGGAGAAATGGTTGATGCTTTTGAAAAAGCAGCTTACGCACTGAAAGTTAATGCTTATTCAAAAAAACCCGTTAAAACATCATTCGGTTATCATATTATATTAAAGACAGATGAAAAAGATAAAGCTCCTTTAGAAGATGTTAGAGACACTATTTTAGAAAAACTTGCTGCTGACATTCAAATTAATGATACAACTTTACCAATCAATGCACTTGCTGATTTAAGAAAAGAATATGGACTTGAAATAGAAGATTCAAATATCAAAAAAAGATATTCTTCTAACCTAAGTAATCAATTACTACAAGCAAGAGCTGAACAACAACAATAATAAAAAGACTAATAAACTATTTAGTCTTTTTTCTTTTGGCATCTCTTTTCTCTATCGCATATTCATTTATTTTGTTTATCATTATACTTCTAAAAAATAAAAGTGATACTATTGAAAATACAAATATAAATCCATCTATCAGGTAATGAGGTATTCCTCTTTTAAAATAAAAGTCGTAGATAAAAAATATTATTGAAAGTATTATAGCAACTAAAGAAGTATATACTAATCTTTTTGCTTTTTTATATAATGTTGTTTCCCCTTCTTTTAAGAAATCTTCTCTTATCTTTTCTTTTTCTTCTTTGCTTAATGAATTATAATATAACTTCATAAATCCTCCTCATTTATTATTTCATTTATTAAATCAATTGAATAACCTTTCTTATATAATCTATCTCTAAGATAATACATTAATTTTTTATCTTTATATTTAGTTTTATATTTTGAATATAGTTTATCATATTCTTTTTTTATTAAGGCACTATCATCAACTTCTATATTATCTAAATACTCTTCAAAGGAATCTTTTGAGTAACCAAGTCTTATTAAATAATTAGTAATATTCATTTTAAGTTCATAGGTATTTAATTTATGATTTTGTTTTACTTTCTTTTCAATTAATTTATTTATCTTTTCATTAAAATCTAAGTCTATATTAATTTTGTCTTCACTTATTCCTAATTTAATAAGTCCATTTTTAATTTTTAAAGGACCATTATTAGTTAAATTATATTGATCTTGGATATATGCTTTTATAAATATTTCTTCGTTTAAATATCCTTCTTTTTTTAACTTTTCAATTGTATTTTCTATATTTATATCACTAAAGTCTTTTCTTTTTAAATAATTTTTAATTTCTAGGATGCTTCTCATTTTTCTATTTAAATAACTAAGAGATAAATAATAAGCTAGTATATTATCATTATAATTATTGATTTTCTCTAAAAGATTAGAGTCTATTTCCTTATTTGAAAGTAAATTAAACTTAATGATAGTATCATCATATAAAGTGATTTTTTCATTATTATCTAAAGTTAGTTCATACTGATTTTTATTCTTTTTTTTATAACTTAATATTTTAATATTACCACCTGCTTAAATTAATGATATCATTTTATCGTGATTTTTTATATAAAAGAATTGAAATAAGTAATAAAACTACTATAGCAGCAGATAATATATAGATTATTATATAAATATCTTGATTAATCACTAGTAATTCTTGAAAAGCTTTTTCATTAAATAATTGAAGAGTCTTTTCATCTTCATCATAGGTATAAAGTTCTTCTTTTCCATTTGCTAGATTAAGAGCTTTAACTATAGTTAAGAAGTCATTTTTATAAGCTATTATACTTTCTCCGTTTATATTAATTGTTGTTTTAGTAAAGTTTTCAATAGGAGTTTCCATATTTAAAAACATTACATTTAATCTAGTAGTAAGCATCTCATTAAATGGTTTATAGTTATCATTATCATATAGATAAAGTGAGATTTTACCTACTTCATCTTTAAGTCCGACTAATGTTAAGTTAGTAACTTCACTTGTAAATGCAGGTACTTCATATTCTCCAATGGTTACAGTTGTATCTTCAAATAACTCTGGTTTTACTAAGTTTTCTTTTTCTTTTACAACCGTATATTGCTTATCATTAATAGTAACATTAATAGGATCTAAATCCTCTACATTTACGACTATTTTATAAATATTACTTACCCCTGTTTCACTTGTAACAACAACATCAAAGTTATTGATACCGCTTGATACTTCTTTTTCACCTACTCCTTCAATACTTGCATAACGATCTGCTTTAGATGCTTCGATCGTTATTGTTTTAATAGTTGAAGGAATGCTTACTGCATAAGAATTAGTGTTTGAGTCAAATGCTGGACTTAATTCATATCCTTTTACTGATAATGATGATAACTTATTGTTGGTTGATTTTTCTCTTGGTTTTACAACAGTTACATTTTTGCTTCCACTAATTTTTTTATTAGTACCATCTGCCGAGGTAACATCACCACTGATAAAGAAGTTAATTCTACCAATAGATGTAGCTTTGCAGGTTACAGTAAATGTTTTAGTGGCATTTTTACCATCTCCAGTATCACCAACGAATTTTTTGGTACATCCACTAGTTGAGCCACCACTAGCAATCTCTACATTCCAGGCAGCTACATTTCTTAATGTTAGTGTTGCCGTAACGCTTCTACCATTTTCAATAGTAGATGCATTTGTTGAAAGTGTAGCGCTTGATGCATAAGCACTACTAATATTAAAACTAAGTGCTAATAAAGTAATTATTAAATATTTTATTTTTTTCATAAATCTCCTTACTGCTCTATTTTTTTAGTTCCAAGAAGGTGCTGGCGCATAGCCAGTAAATCAGCTGAGTTAACCTCATCACCATCTCCAAGTAGTGCACTAACTAAGTTTTCACCTGTTAATTTTTTTGTTCCTAGAAGATGAAGACGGATAGCTAGTAAATCTGCCGAATTTATTTCGCCATCGCCATTTATATCTCCTTTTAAAAGATATGTAAATGTTTGACTATATTCTCCACTTGTTACTTCAATTTTATCACCAGTTGCTATTTTTTGATTGTTTTCTTTAATTTTACCTGCCCTATCTCTAACAATTATATTAAGGCTCTCTCCTGATTTACTCTTTATAAAGTTAATAGTAGCACCTTCTTCATAACCTGAAACATAATTGTGAAGATATTTTAGATTCAAAGTTTCGAATATGTTTATAAACTCAGGATTATTTATTCCCCCATTGTTTGGTCCTTTTCCTCCGTTTGCATAAACAAGTCCTGCTTTTGCTGGATTTTCAGCCGAACTATTAGCACCAATATTAAAGAAATTATAAAGTCCAGAATAAGTAAATCCTTGATATTCAAACTCTATTCCACTTACTACAAAGGGTGGAGTTTGGGACACTCCAATTTCTTGTCTTGCAAGTGAAGCTAAATAAAGTGGCGACACATTGTGTGTTTGTCCAGCTTCTACAAAAATACTACTATAGCTTTGATTATCAAGTGGAGATATTCCTCTCATAAAACTATTACCAAATGCTGCATAAACAACCTCTTCTGTATAAAGATCAGAGTAAGCTAAGTTTTCAAACATAAAAATATATCTTTCAGTTAGAAAATTTCTCGGATCTAGATAAAACTTAACAGTTTCATCAGTTGCGATGCACCAGCTTCCTGAAATATCACCGGTTTTTCTTCCTTCAGTAACATAAACTGGTTTTTTACATAAAGATTGGTTTCCAACTTGAATACTTCCAATTTCTTGTTGTCTTCTCCAGCTTGTTTCAAAATCTAAACCAGTTTCTAAAACACTAAATGTCCATAGAGGGTATTTTGTATGAAGATATCTTAAATACGGTTTATAACTTTCATCAAACTCAGCTATAGATTCTTCAAATTCATCATCTTGAACATCTGCTTCTTCTCTTGTTATATTTAAAACTGATGTATCGAAAGTAGTCTCGGGCATATTAGTAAATACCGGAATTATAAAATTAAATGGGTTATTTAACATTTCGTTATTTTTAAGAGAATTATATGTTGTTGAAGCTTCACTTGATGGAGCTCTTAAGTTTGCCATATATTGATGATTATGAACTTCATAATAACCATCAGGGTTTACATTGAATTTTTTTAAATATGAAGTAAATTGTCCTCTACCTATATAAGAACCACTAATAAATTGAGCACCACCCATTATTGCTTTTTTAGGGGTAGTCCACGGTCTTCCATAGGTTGTTGATTGATTATTAGTTTTAGTATTTACATATGTAGAGCATACATAACCATAGGTATTTTTATAATATATATAATACCAATTATCCTTGCAACCATTTCCAGTTCCTGCATTTGTATCGCTTATATGAAACTCTGCTTTATTAGGAATTGCTTTTAATATATCAGAACTTGTTGTTGGTTCTTTTCTTATATTTATTCCATTTGATGAGTTAACAATTCCATTTGTAGCAGATACTAAAGAAATTGGAAATAATAATAGTACTATTATTATTGCTTTTTTTATAAATTTCATTGTTACTTCACCTACTTATATTAATGATATCATAAAGTGTATAGTGAGTGGTAACTAATCATTACATTATACATTTACTTAACAAAAAAACTTTAAATATTTAATTTAAAGTTTTTCAACAACTGCTGCGTTTTTTTCAATACATCTAACTAAGTCAGCTTCATCATATTTATCAAATATTGATTTAAAATTATCAGGATTAAGTAAAAACATTTTTGTGTGATTTGTAAATACTTCTTTTAAGTTTGAAATTCCGAGATTATTTAAGTATTGATAATTTACTGCTACTATTTTAGGAAACTCTATTACCATACTTTTAATCTCTGGATTTAAGGTTTCTTTTAAATTATCAAGTTCAAGATTAGTAAAACCTAAATCTAGTAAATAATCCATTAACTATCACCTCGATTATTTTCTATTGACTTAATAACTATATCAGTTATATTAGCTCCATTTAACTCTCCTCCATAAGAGTTTATTACATTGTTTAATTTATCATTGTTTACTTTGCTTAGAGAGTTTAACACTAGTCCAACATTAACTGTGCTTTGACCTGATAAAAGTAAACTATTAATTGTTTGTTTTAAATTTTCAACATTACCTTCAGATAAAACATTAGGTGAATTATAAAGATTAGTTAAATCAATATTATTATCTTTTAGAAGATTTATTATGTCACTATATTTTTCTTTATCAAAATTATTTTTTAAAAGTTCTTGAGAATCATTATCAAAACGATTAAAATCTAGATTAAATTCTTCAAAGAAACCCTCTACATCTTCTTCTGTTTCATTTCCAAAGACATTAGGTAGTTCAACATTAGAAATTTCTTCTTCAGTAATATTTTTATCAAATATATTTGTTTTTGGCATTTCAGTTTCTTTTTCTTCTTCAACTTTTTCTTCTTCAAGTTCTTCACCAAAAATATTATTATATTCTAAATCAATTGTTTCTTCTAACTCATCAAGTTCAAATGAAGTTTTCTTAAGTTTATCTAAAAACTCATTATCAGGCTTAATTTCTTCTTCAAGTTCTACTTCATCAATATCTTGATCTAATTCTTTATCATCTTCTTCTAAATTAGTTTCTTCTTTTGGCTCTTCTCGCTTATTAATTGAGTTATCAATTGATAATATTTCATCAAATACTTCTGATTCATCAATGTCCCCATCAAAGTTATAAACAGGAACCTCTTCAACCTCTTCTACTTTAACTTCTAAGTTTTCAGCATTATCACTTGAATATGAAATTATTTTATTTAACTCTTCTTCATAGTAATTAAAAGCACTAGTATAGTTTTCTAATCTTTCTTCTTTTATATTTTTATCTTTCTTAAGATTAATTAGTAAATCTTTAATACTTCTTGCTTTTGCAGTTAACTCACTTATTTTAACTTTTTCTTTGTTAATAAGATTTTGTTTATCTTGTATTTTAGCATTAATTTCTTTATTACCTGCTTCAACAATTCCTTTTAAATCTTTTTTTCCAAATTTTTCTTGAAGATCGGTTAAATCATTTTTTAATGAAGTTATCTCATCCTCTAGAGTTTTAATTTCATTTTTTGCTTGATCAACCTGTTTTTTATGTTTTTTTGCTTCTTTGATCTTTTCTTTGATGCTAGCGTTAACTTTAGTTAAGGCTTCTTCAGTGGTTTTTTTATTTTCGGATAAATCTTCTATAATCTTATTTAACTTAACATTTATTTCCTCAATAATAGTGTTCATAGACACCCTCCTTATTCTAATTAAAATTATAACAAACAATTTTTGTTATGTAAAGGTAAATATTTTTAAAACTTAGGGGTTTTATCAATTCACACCAAGGTTTTGAAACACATATAATAAAAGTGTATTAAGGAGGATTTAAATGAAAAAAATAATAGGTTTAGGTGGCATCTTATTAGTAATAGTGCTTACAGTAATAGCTTTTAATTTCTATAATAAAGATGATGATAGTAAACTGAGAACTATAAAACTTGCTGAAGTAACTCATAGTCCATTTTACGCACCAATGTATGTTGCGATTGAAAAAGGATACTTCGAAGAAAAAGGAATTAATATTGAACTTATCTTAACAAGTGGTGCAAATAATGTTGTAGCAGCAGTTTTATCAGGAGATGTTGAAATTGGTTTCTCAGGTCCCGAAGCAACAATTTATGTTTATAATGAAGGAACAAAAGACTATGTAGTAACATTTGCAGGTCTTACAAAAAGAGATGGTCAGTTTATTGTTTCAAGAGAAAAGATTGATAATTTCACCTTTGATGATTTAAGTGGTAAAGAAGTTGTTGCTGGAAGAAGTGGTGGTATGCCAATACTTAACTTTATCAATGCTGTTGAAAATAGTAATACTAAAAATGTAATTATAAATGATTCAGTAGATTTTGCCAATCTAACAAGTGCATTTATAAGTGGTGAGGGAGATTTCGTAAATTTATTTGAACCAAATGCTACTAGAGTTGAAAACATGGGATATGGCTATGTCGTAGCAAGCGTTGGAATGCACTCAGGTGAAGTACCTTATACTGCTTTTAATGCTAAAAAAAGTTTTGTTGAAAACAACAAAGAATTAATTAATGATTTTAGAGAAGCTATTAATAAAGCTCTTATCTTTACTAAAGAAAATGACAGTAAAACTATTGCTAAAGTGTTATTAAAACAATTTCCCGATACTTCACTTAATGAACTTACTACAATAGTAAATAGATATAAAGAAGCCGATTCTTGGCTTGATTCTACTTTCATAGAAAAAGATTTTTTTACTAACCTACAAGATATGATAATCGATGGTGGCTTTATAAATTCATATGTACCTTTTGAAGACTTAGTCTTTAATGAATAAAATTCTATCAATCAAAAATGTTTCCAAAGATTATCATACAATAAATGGAGAAGTATCCGCAATAAAGGATATTTCTCTAGATATAAATGAAAATGAAATTATCGGTATTGTCGGCCCCTCTGGCTGTGGTAAAAGTACTTTACTCAGCATCTTATCAGGTATTGAAAAAGCATCGGGCGGCTCAATTATCGGTGATAAAAAAAATTATAGTTATATGCTACAAAGTGATGCTCTACTTCCCTGGCTTAATATTTTAGATAATGCTGCTATTGGACTTGATATAAAAAATATAAAAACTAAAGAAAATATTGACTACATAAAAAAATTACTAACAAACTTTGGTCTATCATCATTTCTAAAAGCATATCCTAATAACTTATCAGGTGGCATGAGACAAAGAGTCGCACTAGTAAGAACTCTAGCAACAAAGCCAGATATTATTTTACTAGATGAACCACTTTCTGCTCTTGATTATGTAACTAGACTTACTATTAGTGATGATATTTATAGACTAGTTAAAAGCACTAATGTCACTACCATTTTAGTTACTCATGATATTGCTGAATGCGTATCAATGTGCGACCGAGTAGTTGTTTTAACTAAAAGACCTTGCATAGTAAAAAGCATCTATGAAATTAAACTAAAAAATAAAAGACTACCATCTGAAAATCGTAAAGACGAATTATTTAATTACTACTATGACTTAGTTTGGGGTGATTTAGATAAAGACATCTCTTAAACAAGAAAAATTTTTAAAAAAGATAAAATTAGAAAAAAAACTGATCTTAATAACCCAAATATTTATTACTCTATCATTTATAATGATATGGGAATTATTAAGTAGGTATAATATAATTAATAGTTTTATTTTTTCTAGCCCATCTAAAATAATAAAGTGCCTTTATGGTTTATATCTTGATAATAATTTATTTATTCATATATGGGTAACTTTAAAAGAAATATTAGTTTCTTTTGTCCTAGGGTCTTTAATAGGTTTTTCACTAGCAGTACTGTTTTATTCTATTCCAATATTAAAAAGAATTAGTGATCCATTTTTAACACTAATTAATAGCCTACCAAAAGTATCACTAGGACCACTACTTATAATATGGCTTGGAGCTAATACTAAATCGATTATAGTAATGAGTTTACTTATAAATACAATAGTAACTTTAATATCAATTTATAATGGTCTTATTAATACTGATCCATATAAAATTAAACTTTTCAAATCATTTAAAGCAAGTAATTATCAAATACTAACTAAATTAATAATACCTCATAATCAAGAAGTAATAATATCTAGTTTAAAACTTAATATATCAATGTCCTTAATCGGGGTTATTATGGGAGAGTTTTTAGTTAGTAAAGCTGGTATTGGTTATTTAATTCTTTATGGTACTCAAGTATTTAATTTAACCCTTGTAATGAGCGGAATTGTTCTAATACTTATATTATCATTTTTAATATATCAATTTATTACTTATATCGAAAAGAATTACAC
>DUUS01000011.1 GCA_012841465.1 Mollicutes bacterium | reverse complement strand
TCCCAAATGGATCATCACTTGGTTCTATATTTGGTGCATTTATTTCTTGGCCTTCACTATCATAGTGAATAGTCATAACTCCACCAGTTACATTTATAGTTGTTGATTCTTCAGTATTTGTTATATTTGCTGTAAAGTATGCAAATGATAGTCCGATTGTTATAAGTAGTAGAGATAATATCATACTTACTATTGTTATTATTGATATTTTTTTATCGTTCATAATTATTCTTCCTCTATTAAGATAATACTATCACTTTATAGTGGTTTTTTCAAATAAATAAAAGAAATATTTATATTTTGGGTTAATTAATTTTATATTATTGTTGGGATTAAAAGTTGTTGTTTGTTTTTTTTATTTTTTGTTTCTTCTGAGTATTTTACCGATTAATTGGTTAGCAGTTTCAAATTATAAATCAGACTTCATAAACTTTTGACTTTTGAATGGTTTTAGATGAAGGAATAATTGTTCAGAGTATATTTGAGTGAATAAAAAAACAAGAGAATTTTTATTTAAATCGCTTGCTTTTTGCTTTATATTTCCCAGTTGATTGGTTTTATATTATTTTTGATTAAGAAGTTGTTTGTTTTAGAGAATGGTTTACTATTAAAAAAACTTTTATAAGCTCCTAGGGGTGATGGGTGTGAACTTTCTATTATTAAGTGATTTTTGTTTGTTATTAGTTTCTTTTTTGTTTTAGCATAGTTTCCCCAGAGGATAAACACTATTGGTTCTTTTCTTTCGTTTAGTTTAGATATTATATTGTCAGTAAAAAATTGCCACCCTATATCTTTATGGCTATTTGGTTTATCTTTAATTACGGTTAAACACGAATTAAGAAGAAGTACTCCTTCTTTAGCCCAAGATGATAAATCATTTGATGTAGCCTCTATATTTAAATCGCTTTTTAATTCTTTGAAGATGTTTCTTAAAGATGGAGGCTGTTTAATATCTTTGTTAACAGAGAAGCAAAGTCCATTTGCTTCACCTTCTCCATGGTAGGGATCTTGCCCAATTATTACGGCTTTTACATTTTTGTATGGGGTAAGCTCTAAGGCTTTAAAGACATTATTAAAAGATGGATATATTGTTTTGGTTTTATATTCTTCTTTTATCTTTTTTATTAATATTTTATATTCTTTTGAGTTGTAAATATCTTTTAAAATTATATTCCAGTCCATATTATCCTTTAGTACATGATATTATTTTTTTTAGCCCATGGTATAAAGTGATCTTTAACTGCGGTTGACAGTATTGATTCATCTTCACCTAGGGTAAACCATCTATATTCAACTATTTCATCATTTGGTTCAATATCTACATCTATATCTTTAAGTGATAGATACATATGCATTTCAATATTAATAGAAGGATCTGATAGAGCTGGTTCTCTAAAAACAATTATTGGTACTAGCTGTTTTTCATCAATAACAAAACCATTTGCGATTTCTTCTTCACATTCTCTTTTAGCAGCTCTTCTAAATGATCCATCATATGTTTCTACTCCGCCACCTACTAAAGTGTATTTTCCTTTTTTAGCACTTCTTTTTGACATACTAACTAGGACTTTACCATTTCTTATAAATGCTGTTCCTACTACTAATAAATATCCTTCTTCATTATTCACTTTTATTACCTCTTTTTATTCTTACTATTTAATTATACCGTTTAAAAACTTAAGTTCAATACTTTTATGCAGAACTTAAGCCTAGTGTACATTTAAATTTCAATTAATTCGGTTACATTATCTTGCTCAGCTATTAATATGTTAGTAAAATTAATATCTTTTTCTTTAAAAGTTTTTTCTAAAGTTTCAAGAGCAATTTCTTTTTTATTATTATCCTGACTTAAGTGGGCTAATATTATTTTTTTAGTATTAGGTCCGATTAGTCTACTTAAATATGATGCTGAATCTTGGTTTGATAAGTGTCCAGTTGGACTTAAGATTCTTCTTTGAAGCCGTCTTGGGTATTTTCCATAACTAAGCATTTCAGGATCAAAATTACTTTCAAATATATAGATTGATTTATTTGTAAGTTTTGGAAAGTGTTTTTGATGAATATAACCTGTATCAGTTATATATACGATAGATTTATTATCTTTAGTTATAACATAGCCATTACTATCGTTTGTATCATGACTTGTAGGAATAACTTCAATTAAGATATTTCCTATATTTAAGGTATCATTAATTATTTCTATGTTTTCATAATCTTTCAAGTATTTTAAATCTTCAAGCATACTACTAGACATGACTATTGTAGGATTATATCTTTTTGTTAAGGTTTTTAATGCATTAACATGATCACTATGAGTATGAGTGATAAAGATATAATCTATTTCACTTAGTAACATTTCATGTTTTCTTAAAGCGTTTTCTAAATATTTAGTAGTCATTCCTGCATCGATAAGTAAATTATATTCTTTTGTTTTTATTAAAGTAGAGTTTCCTTTTGATCCACTAGCAAGTACACTAACTAACATCTAAATACCTCTCCGCATGGATCTAAATATCTACCTAATACATTATCAAATATTTCAAAGTGAAGGTGAGTACCAGTAGAACTACCACTATTACCCATACCACCAATGAATGTTCCTCTGGCAACATTTTGTCCTAGTTCAACTCTTAAACCAGGTACCAAGTGGGCATAAGTGACTGTATACCTTCCATCTGTAGTTAAAATTTTAACATAGTTTCCATATCCGCCACCACAGGAACTATATTCTTTATCACCACGTCTGTCACCACGCAGAGAGGCGCAGCCATCTTTCGTTGCGGTAACTTTACCTCCCAGTGATGCATATATAGGTGAGCCCATTCCTGGACCTGATACATCGATACCATTATGATGAGTTCCCCATCTTGGTCCAAATCTACTTGTAATTATACTTGGATTGGTTGCTGGCCATAGCCAAGAGCCAATTCCAGCATAATATTGAAATCCACCAGATGAGTGTCTTTTAACTCCTCTTGAGATAATTTTATTAATTCTTGGTTTTATTTCAACTGTTAAATTTTTTATAACAACTAAATCATGGATTTCACCATTTCGGTATAATACTTTTTCGGTTACTCTTTTTATTCCATCTACACCTTCTTGAATTGTTTTTTGAGTTCCATAATAAGCATTTTCATCGTCTATGTATTCAACTTCGTATCTTTCAATAACATCTTCAACAACATGCATTTCATTAGTTATAGTAACAAGAGGTTTAATTAATCCTATATTTACTACTTGATTTGGAGATAGTAAGACATTTTCACTTGAAAAGTTTGGATTTGATATTAAAAACTCTTCGGTGCTTAAATTGTTTTTATAAGCCACACTTTTTATGTCATCTCCCTCTTTGATAACATATTTTTCTTGTTCATCTAAACTTCCATAAAGTAAATACTTACTTATATCACTAGAATTTTCAAAAATAAAAGAATCAACACTTATTAATGTTTCTTTAATAGATATTTCTTCTTCCCAGTAGATTGTTTCAATTTTAGATCCTACATCAACAATTTCTTCTTGGGTTTCACTAGCAAATGCTTCATATTCATCTGATCCTACAAATGCTTTTATAACGCTTTTAAACGCTTCTTCAAAATCTTCTTTTTCAAGCACATTTAAAACAAGAGGCTCATCTTCTGGATAATCAATAGTTACTACATATCCATTTATAGTAAAGGGATCTCTTTCTCTAATAACATCATAAATTTCTTCGCTTGTATTTATATTAGTTTGGTAAGTATATTCTTCTTTTATTTCAAGTGAATAAGGAGGATATACTTTATCTACATTATATTTTTCTTTAACTTCATTTTGTTTTTCATCAATTAATTTAACTAAATTATCTTCTGATTCAATTAGTCCAATTGTTTCTCCGTTTAAATAAACTTTATATAACTTTCTAGGTATTGCCTCACTTTGAACATCAGCACCTACAAAAAATAAAAATATAAAAGTTATAATAGAAAATAATATTCCGAGCGGACTATTACTTTTCATAACTTACCTCACTTCTTCCTTTTTAGCAAAATTTCTAAAATTACTCATATTACCTTCGAATACAAGTTCAATGGTACCAGTACTACCATTACGATGTTTACCAATTATTAATTCAGTTAATGATACATTGGTTTTCTCTTTGGGTTTATTATAATAATCATCACGATATAAGAATGCGACAATATCAGCATCTTGCTCAATTGAGCCTGATTCTCTTAAATCACTCATGATTGGTCTTTTGTTTTCTCTAAGCTCTACACTTCTTGATAGCTGAGCTAGAGCAATTACTGGTATTTTAAGTTCCATTGCCATAGTTTTAAGTGATCTGGAAATTTCAGCTACTTCTTGCTGGCGATTTCCAGCATATCTAGCACTACCATTTATTAATTGTAGGTAGTCAATAATTACTAAACCTAATCCTTTATCACTTGTTGCCAGTCTTCTACATTTTGCTCTTATTTCTGATACAGTAATTCCTGATGAATCTTCTAAGTAAATATCTGTTTCACCTAACTGGCTCATTGCTTCATTTACCTTTTTCCAGTCATTGTGTTCTAGTTTACCGGTTTTAAGTTTATTCATATCAATGCCACCAACAGATGCAATCATTCTTAAAGCAAGCTGCTCAGCACTCATTTCCATATTAAAGATTGCGACTGGTTTTTTACTGTTTATTGCTGAATTAATAGCAATATTTAAACCAAATGCTGTTTTACCCATTGCTGGTCTTGCTGCAATAATAATCAGTTCATTTTCATGAAGACCACTAGTTAATTTATCAAAGTCATAAAATCCTGTTGCTATACCTGTTATTTCAGCTTGATTTTTAGCTAGTCTCTCTAAATGTTCTTGGGTAGTTCTCATAACCTCGCCAATGGTTTTAATTTCTCCTGCTTTTCTTGCTTTAGTTACAGTAAATATTTTCTTTTCAGCATCATCTATCATTTCATTAGTGTCATATTCTTCATTATATGCACTAACATTTATTTCGTTGGTTACTTCAATTAATTTTCTTCTTAGAGCTTTTTCTCTAACAATATCTATATAGTGATCAACATTTGCTGCAGTTATTACTGAGTCAATTACTTCACTTAAATATTCAATACCACCTATTGAACTAATATTAGATTTTTTTTCTATTTCATTTTTAACAGTTGTTGAATCCAGTGGTATTTTATTTTGATGTAGCTCGTATATTGCCTCAAATATTCTTTTATTCGCAGCATTTAAAAACATCTCTGGAAGAAGTTCTTCACAAACTTTTTCTAAAGCATATGTGGTTAAAAAGGCACTACCTAGTACTGCCATTTCTGCTTCTAAATTTTGGGGCATTTTTCGTTCAATCATTTTATTCCTCTTTTACATCAATTTTTATATTAGCCTCTACTTCTTTATGTAGATTTATTATTACTTTATGAGTTCCTAGGGTATCAATTGGACTTATAATTTTTATTTGTTTTTTATCAATATTTAATTCAAGTTTTTCTTTGATTAAGTTTGCTATTTGTTTAGTTGAAACAGTTCCGAATAATTTACCCTCTACTCCTGATTTCATTTTAATTACAAAAGAATCTTTTTCTAATATTTTTTTATATTCTTTTGCTTCCTTTAATTCTTTTGCTTCTTCTTTTTCTTTAATTAACATTTCTTTTTCTAAAAGTTCTTTACTTTTTTCAGTATATTTAACTGCAAGACCTTTCTTAATTAAAAAATTAATAGCATATCCATCACTTACTTCAATTACATCATCTTTTTTTCCTTGATTTTTTACATCTTTTAACAATATTACTTTCATTTTATCTCCCTAACTCCATTTAATTATATCAAAACAATTAAAAAAAAGATACTAAGGTATCCTAAT
>DUUS01000084.1 GCA_012841465.1 Mollicutes bacterium | reverse complement strand
TATAAGTAAACTTTAATTTATCAAATACTTTAGTAATTTCATCAAGACTTAAGTTTATTCCTAGTAGGTTATTTACTTTGTTTATGTTTAAATTAATTTTAATATTTCTTTTTTCTTTTACATTATGTTTTAAAGAGCCTTTAAGTACTTTACCACTTGCATATTTACTAAGTAAGTATGCCGCTCTTTTTATGGCGAAATCTATCATTTCTAAGTTAATACCTTTTTCAAACCTAAGGCTTGCCTCACTTCTTAAAACTCTTTTAGAAGTGTTTCTTATATTAGTACTATTGAAGTGAGCTGATTCAATTAAGATGTTTTTAGTGCTAGTAGTAACTTCAGTACTTAAGTCACCCATTACACCTGCAAGTGCAACAGGATTTTTTCCATCAGTTATTACGATATCATCTTTATTTAAAGTTCTTTCTTTATTATCTAAAGTAATTATTTTTTCATTATCATTTGCCATTCTTACTATAATTTCTTTACCTATTTTATCAGCATCAAAGAAATGTAGTGGCTGACCTGTTTCAAGCATTACATAGTTACTTATATCAACAACATTATTAATCGGTCTTATTCCACTTGATATCAGTCTGTTTTTTATAAATGATGGACTTTCTTTTATTACTACATTATCTACTCTTTTTAAAAGATAGGATTCACTGTTTTTGGTTTCAACTTTTAAAGAATGATAATCTTCTATTTTTATGTTTTCTTCTGTTAAATTAATATCTGGATATTTAACATCTAAATCATAGATAGCACCCACTTCATAAGCCATACCAATTATACTAAGTAAATCACTTCGGTCTGCCGTTAGTTCAAAGTCAATTATTTCATCATCTAAATCTAGATAGGTAAAAGGATCACTTCCTAATGGTGCATCTTCTGATAATACATGAATCCCATTTATATCTTCTTCTTTTAAATACTTCTTATCTATTCCCAGTTCATTTAAAGAACAGATCATTCCATTAGAGCTTACTCCTCTTATGGTTGTTTCTTTTATTAAGAAATCACCTGGAAGAGTTGCTCCTACTTTAGCAACAATAACCTTTTGATTTTTATCTACATTTGGTGCTCCACAAACTATTTGTAGAGTTTCATCACCTACATCAACTGTGCAGATGCTTAAGTGATCAGAGTCTGGATGTTTTATTTTTTCAAGTACTTTTCCAATTACCAGATTTTTAATGTTACCTAGGGTTTTTATACTTTCATATTCATTACCTGCAAGAAGCATCTTATCAGCAATTTCTTTAGTACTAATATTACTTATGTCTATATAATCATTTAAGAATTTTTTACTTACTTTCATAGGTCCTCCATTCTATCAAATATTGATAAAAATTTTATATTATTTGTATAAAAGTGTCTTATATCAGTAATGCCATATTTAAGCATTGCAATTCGCTCTGCTCCCATTCCAAAGGCAAAGCCACTGTAAACTTCAGGATCATAGCCAGATGCTCTTAGAACATTTGGATGAACCATGCCAGCTCCTAGTATTTCTATCCAGCCGGTTTCTTTACAAATAAAGCATCCTTTAGAACCACATTTAAAACAAGATACATCTACTTCTAAACTTGGTTCAGTAAATGGGAAGTAACTTGGTCTAAGTCTTATCTCTCTGTCTTCACCAAAAAGTTTTTTAACAAGAACTTCTAAAGTTCCTTTTAAATGAGATATATTTATATCTTTATCAATTAGAAGTCCCTCTATCTGAGTAAATTGATGAGAATGAGTCGCATCATCATCATCTTTTCGATATACTTTCCCAGGACAGATAATTCTAATCGGACCACTACTTTTTTCCATTATTCTTGCTTGAACTGGTGATGTTTGAGTTCTTAATAAATACTCTTCATTTATATAAAAACTATCTTGCATATCTCTTGCAGGATGATTCTTATCTAGATTAAGTCTTTCAAAGTTATAAAGATCACTTTCTATCTCAGGACCTTTTTCTACGCTATATCCCATACTAACAAATAGATCTTCTACTTCATTTATTACTAAAGTAAGAGGATGATCTGTTCCGGTTTTTATTTTAGTACTAGGAAGACTTATATCTAATTTTCCTT
>DUUS01000083.1 GCA_012841465.1 Mollicutes bacterium | reverse complement strand
CTGGGTATTTTTTTTTTATGTTTTCATATTATTAAATGTGATAAACATGAAAAAGATTATCTTAATATTTCTTTTGTTAATTCCTTTAAAAGTTAAAGCTTCTGCTTATATTGTTATGGATACAGATAATAATAGAGTGATTGAAGGAAATAACATCCATGCCCCATATTTAATAGCATCAACATCTAAGATAATGACTGCTCTTGTAGTTATTAATAATACTGATATTAAGAATATTATTAAAATTAATGAAGAAGTTTTAAAAAGTTATGGAAGTGGTATATATGTTAAAGTAGGAGAGCGTATATCTATTGAAGATCTTTTATATGGGTTGATGCTTAGAAGTGGTAATGACGCTGCTATTGCTCTTGCTGATTATATAGGTGGTAGTATGGAAGGTTTTAGTTTAATGATGAATGATACTGCTAAAGCTATTGGAATGAAAAACACCAACTTTATTAATAGTCATGGACTTGAAAACAATAAAAACGAAGGGAATATGTCAACCGCTTATGACATGGCTCTTCTTTCTTCTTATGCTATTCAAAATGATATTTATAAAAAAATAAGTGGTACTAAAAAACATAGTGTTAAAACAAATATGAATTTTTATCTATGGCATAATAAAAATAAACTTCTTTCATCTTATAAATACTGCACTGGTGGTAAAACAGGTTTTACTAAACTTGCCAAAAGAACATTAGTAACAACTGCTTCTAAAGATAATATGAATTTTACTGTTGTTACCTTTAAAGATGGTAATGATTTTAATAATCATCAAAGTTATTATGAAAAAGCTTTTAAAAATCATAAAAGTTATACTATATACAATAAAGGAAATATTGAAACTGACCTTTCTAATACATATATAGAAAAAGATATAAAAGTAACCTTAACTAAAAGTGAATTTAACCGTTTAAAAGTAGATATAAAATATAATAAACAAAATGTGACTAAGATAGTAGGTCATATAAATTTAACATTAGATGGAACTGAGCTTGAATCAGTACCTATTTTGCAAAAAGAAAAACAAGAAAAAAAAGAATCTTTTTTTAAAAAATTCTTTAGAAAGATAGGTTTAAAATGGTTAATATAATTTGGGGTATATTTATAATAATTGGAATATCTTATAGTATTCTAACTGGTAATGCAATGGTAATTAATAATGAAATAATAGAAAGTGGCACAGCTGCTTTTGATTTAATTATGACCTTAATGCCACTATTAGTAATTTGGATGGGACTTATGAAAATAGCTGAAAAAAGTGGTTTAATAAAACAAATAGCAAAACTAATGACCCCCTTATTATCAAAGCTATTTCCAAAAGTACCTAAAGGTCATGAATCAATAGGATATATAGCTAGTAATGTTGCGGTAAATATGGCAGGACTTGGAAGTGCTGCAACACCCTTTGGACTAAAAGCTATGGAAAAACTTCAAGAATTAAATGAAGATAAAAAAAGAGCAACAACTTCAATGATAACATTTCTAGTATTAAATACTAGTGGAGTTACAATAATACCAACCACTATTATTTCACTAAGATTAGTATATGGAAGTGTTAATCCTACAATTGTTATACCAACATGTATAATCGCAACAATATGTTCTGGTATAGGTGGACTTACTCTTGATTATTTTATAAGGAGAAGAAATGACAACAGCTAGTTTTATAATTCTTCCCTTACTTGTTTTATTTATTATAATTTATGGTTTTAGAAAAAAAGTAGACATTTATGATGAATTTTTAGAAGGAGCTAAAGAAGGACTTATTACGACTTTTAAAATAATTCCTAATATCGTAGCAATGATCTTTGCGG
>DUUS01000082.1 GCA_012841465.1 Mollicutes bacterium | reverse complement strand
ATAATCAAATGGAGCAAGCGACCAGAATCGAACTGGCATCTTAACCTTGGCAAGGTCACATAATAACCATTATACTACGCCTGCATATGTATTAGTCTATCAAAAAAATGTTAACTTGACAAGAATAAAATGCAATTGAGTGCTAAGTGTGGTACAATTATATTGTTAAAAAGGGCAAATTATGAAAGAAAAAATTAAACAAATACCTGAAAAAATTTTTAATTTTATAAAGTATAATCGCCAATTTACTTCTTATGTATTACTTGCATTAATGTGTACGACATTAACTAAGTATTTAACCGTTGGAGATTTTTTTTCATGGCAATCGTTCTTTTTAGATATTGCTTTTATATTTATTTTTGGTTCATTTGGTTTTTTATATAGACCTCAAAAGCAATTTACTTATTATTTAGTGATGTTATTTATCTTTGGTACCATGGGTGTTGTTAACACTATTTATTATACATTTTATCAATCTTTTGCATCTTTTAGTTTACTTATTACTTTAGGTCAAGTAGGAGAGGTTGGAGATGCAGTTTTTGATAAACTTGAGTTATTTCATTTTATCTATGTTATCTTTCCAATATCATTTATTTATATTAATAAGTATTTAACTAATTTAGATTATTTTAATTTAGTTGCTAAATTTGAGAAGGGTAAAAGAATATTTATCGGACTTCTTGCTAGTGGTGCGATAATAATCGCCCTTGTTTCAACAACACTTACTAAAACAGCTATTAGCAGACTAGCTAAGCAGTGGAATAGAGAATATATAGTAAGTACCTTCGGAATTGTATCATATCAGTTAAATGATTTATTTAATACCTTAAAACCAAGAATTGTTTCATGGTTTGGTTATGATGTTGCTTTAAAACAGTTTACTGATTATATTGAAGAAAATCCATCAGTTAAAAGTAATAATAAATATACTGATATATATAAGGGTAAAAATGTTATCTTCATTCATTTAGAAAGTATAAGTACTTTCCTTATCGATTTAGAAATAAATAATGAAGAGATTACTCCTAACTTAAATAAACTTACTAAAGAAGGAATGTATTTTACTAACTTTTATCCTCAGGTAGGTGTTGGTAATAGTAGTGATACAGAATTTACTTTAAATACTTCTTTAATGCCAGTAACTAATGGTACAGCTTTTGTTAATTATTTTGACCGTAACTTTATAACGATTCCTAAACTTTTAAGAGACGAAGGTTATTATACATTTAGTATGCATGGTAATAAAGCTAGTATGTGGAACCGTAATAAAATGCATCCTAATTTAGGTTATATGGACTTTTATTCTGAAACTTCTTTTGAAATAGAAGAGAGGATAGGTCTAGGTATTTCTGATGAATCTTTCTTTAGGCAAGCTCTTACTATTTTAAAAGAAATTGAAGATAATAATGATAATTATATGGGAACAATGATTACTTTATCTAATCATACTCCTTTTGAAAATAATGAATTATTTCCTCAAATTGATTTAACTTATCATGGATTTACTGAAGAAGAAATCGAAGATACAAATTATTTAGAAGGTACTAGATTAGGTAATTATTTAAGAAGTAGTCATTATGCTGATTATGCTATTGGTCTATTCTTTGATTATATAAAAGAAAGCGATTATTTTAATAATACAATCTTTGTTCTTTATGGAGATCATGATCCTAAACTTTCAATTAAAGAATATAATCGTTATTACAACTTTGATTTTGATACAAATGATATCTTAGACGTTGAAGATGAAAGATATAAAGCCTTTGATTATTATGCTAATGAATTAAATAGAAAAACTCCTTTAATAATATGGTCTAAAGAAGATTATGTAAAACCTCTTAAAGTTGATTATTATATGGGGATGATAGATGTTATGCCTACTATTGGTAATATGCTTGGAATTCATAATAAATTTGCTTTTGGTCATGATATTTTTGAAATAAAAGATGATAACATTATTGCTTTTCCTAATGGAAACTTTTTAACAAATAAAGTTTACTATAATAATTCTAAAGAAGAATATAGAGCTATAAGTTTAGAAGAATCTTTAAGTGAAGAATATATTAATTATTGTAAAGAATATACTGAAAACTTAATTGAGTTATCAAATGGAATAATCTTTCATAATTTAATAGATATTCAGTTAAAGAAAGAGGCTGAAGAATGAAAAAGAAATTTATCTTTTCAGTTATAATAATTCTAATTATTTATGGTCTTGGTGGAATCCTATATCATCAGTATTTTAAAGAAGAAGAAATTGAAATAAAAAATATTGATTCGATAGATAATTATCCCTATGTACTGAATTCTAATGCAACTAGTGCTATGAAAGATGAATTTAATAATTTAAAGAAAATACTTGAAAAAGAAACAGTTGATGAAAAAGATTATGCTAGTAGTATTACTAAGTTATTTATAATTGATTTATATACATTAAAAAATAAATTAAATAAATATGATGTAGGTGGCACTGATTATATCTATCCACCAAAAGTAGATAATTATAAGTTAAAAGTAACAGATACATTATATAAATATTTAGAAGAGAAAACCAAAGAAAGAACAAAAGACCTTCCTGAAGTTAAAAATGTTAATATAATTAATATCGAAGAAACATTATTTAATTACAATGAAGAAGAATATTCTGGATATATTATTGAAGTTTCAATTGAATATGAAAAAGACTTTGGTTATGATAAAGAAGGTACAATAACTGTTATAAAAGAAAATGATTTATATTATATTGCTGAAATTCAAAATAAAGATGAAGCGTAAGCCTCATCTTTTAAAATTCCTGTAAATAAGAAGCTTGGTATGCTTCTTAATCAACTCTATCTAGATCCATTAGTAATATTCCAATATTAATAAGACTTGTAAGTCCTACTAGAGAATATATTAATCTAGGAATCATTGACTCTTCACCAAAAATCGCTTCTATTATATTAAAATCTAAAACTCCAATTAAACCCCAGGTAATACCACCAATTATGGTAATACTTAAGCAAATTTTTTGTAATGCTGTCATACCTAACCTCTTTTCTTACCATTATTATGAGTAATTATGAATAATTTATGCATTATTCAATATATTTTATTGTAGGAGGTTAGGATGAAAAAATATATACTATTATTCGGAGCATTTATTCTATTTGCAACAGGGTGTGGGAAAGGTGATTTAAATAATGTTAAAGAAGACTTTATCAAAAACATTGAAAAAAGAAACTCATATTTAATTAAAGGAACAATGAACATTATTAGTAATGAAGATAACTATTCATATAATATAACTGCTGCAAAAGATAAAGATTTATATCGAGTAGATTTAGTAAATACTATAAGTGATCACACACAAGTAATATTAAGAAGTGATGATGGTGTTTATGTTGTTACTCCATCACTTAACAAAAGTTTTAAATTCCAGTCTGAATGGCCTGATAATGGCTCACAAGCATATTTACTTACTTCACTAATTGATGATATAAAAACCGATAGTGAAAGTATAGCTGAAAAAAGTGAAAATGGCTATGTTATAAAATCAAAAGTAAATTACCCTAACAATGCAAATTTAGTATCACAAAAAATCTATGTAGATGAAAAAAGTGAAATTCAAAAAGTAGAAGTATTAGATAGCAGTGATAATGCTAAAATAACCGTAAACTTTTCAAGTATTGATTATAAACCATCATTCAAAGACGATTACTTTAAATTAGAAAGTTTAATTGATGATGAATGCTGTGATAATGACAATGATGAAGATGATGAGACAACCGGAAACACAATTGATGAAATAATATATCCTTTATATTTACCAGCAAATACTTATTTATCAAGTAAAAACACAGTTAATACTGATGATGGAAATAGAGTTATTTTAACATTTACTGGAGAATCACCATTTACATTAATCGAAGAAGTATCAAAACCAAGTAATGAATTTGAAATAATTCCAGTTTATGGCGAGCCACTAATGTTAAAAGATACTCTAGGAGCATTAAGTGCTAATTCACTTTACTGGACAAGTAACAATATTGACTTTCATATATCAAGTAATAAATTATCTGGAACAGAACTACT
>DUUS01000081.1 GCA_012841465.1 Mollicutes bacterium | reverse complement strand
TTCGATACATCGAAGAGAATTGTCATTTATAGTAAAACTCTTCGATGCGAAAAACAAGCATTTCAGACTTGTTTTTCATATTTTACAAATTTATAATTAATACCATTATGAGAACTTTCTTTAATAATAGTTTTATTATAAAGCTTTTTATTAAACTTTGGGAAATATGTATCAGCTTCAAAACTCTCATCAATTTCAGTTAAGTATAAAGTATTTACATATTTAAGAAATTCTTTATATATATGATAGCCTCCAATAATAAAACATTCTTCACCTGAGTTCTCTATATAATCAAGACACTCACTTATATCATTATAAATAATAACTCCATCTTTTTTATATTCTTTATTTTTAGTAAGAACAATATGTTTTCTTTTTGGAAGAACTCCTGGAAGTGATTCAAAGGTAAGTCTTCCCATTATAATAGTTTTATTTAAAGTTTTTTCTTTAAAATAGAGAAGATCTTCAGGTAGATGCCAAATTAGTTTATTATTTAAACCAAGTTCATTGTTTTTGCCGATTGCTGCGATTAATGATAAATTATTCATAGTTTACTGAGTAAGCTTAAATGAGATAGGTCCCATGTGCTTATATCCTTTTATTTTTATATCTTTTAATTCTACACTATTATCAAATCCAAAGAAATCTTTTATCTCGGGATTAATCCACAGCACGGGAGCATCATAAGCACCATTTTCTTCATATCTTTTAATTTGCTCTTTTATTCCATCAATTTGATTAGTATATATATGAGCATCTTTAATACTATAATGCATAACTCCAACCTTTAAACCAGTAACGTGAGCAATAAGTGATAAAAATACCGCATACTGAGTTACATTAAATGGTAGACCTAAAGGAACATCTGCACTTCTTTGATGAACCCACAAATTTAAATAACCATCGGTTACATCCCACTCAGTGCTCCATACACATGATGGAAGCACGGCAGTTTCTAAAAATTCATTTTGCCAAAGAGACATAACCATCCTGCGGTCAGTTGGATTATTTTTAATTGTTTCAATTAAATTTTGAGTCATTTTATATTTATTTACAATATATCCATATGCAGTACCAATTGTATAGGCATATTTTTTATCAAACTTCTTTTCTATATCTTTTTTGACAAGCCTGCCATCCTCAAGTACATTTTGAGTAGCTTTCCAGATTCCATTTTCATCTATCATCCACTCATCCCATATATGAACATTACGGTCTTGAAGCCACCTTACATCATTTGACTGAGCTTGGTAAAACCAAAGCATTTCAGTTATAGCTTGCCTAAAATATAATTGTTTAGTAGTTAATACTGGAAATTCTTTACCAACATTTAATTTGAAATAATAAGCTGGTATTTTAATAGTATTTACCCCAGTACGATTTTCTACTTCTTCTCCATCTTTTAGAATCTTTTTACATAATTTAATATATTCTTTATCCCACTTAGTCATATTTACCTCTTTTTCTTATATATCGGATATTTTAGAGTTAAATTTAAAACTTCTTCTCTAATATGATTTAATATTTCTTCATTATCTCTATTTTCAAGAGCATTAATTATTAAGCTACCAATAAATTCAAAATCTTTTTCATTAAGACCCCTTGTAGTCATTGCACTTGAGCCAAGTCTTAAACCAGATGTTTTAAATGGACTTTCAGTATCACCTGGAATAGTATTTTTATTAGTAGTTATTAATACCTTATCTAAAACACTTTCAGCTTCTCTACCGGTAATATTATATTTACTTTTTACATCCACTAAAATTAAGTGATTATCAGTTCCACCTGAAATAACATTTAGCCCACTCTTTTTTAAATATCTAGCAAGGCTTCTTGAGTTTTTAATGACATTGTCTTGGTACTTTTTAAAATCACTATCTAATGCTTCATGAAAGCACTGAGCTTTAGCTGCTATTACATGCATTAAAGGACCACCTTGAATTCCTGGAAATACCATTTTATCAATTTTCTTTGCTATCTCTTCATCATTTGTCAGAATTAATCCGCCTCTAGGTCCTCTTAGGGTTTTATGAGTTGTTGATGTAACTACATCTGCATAGGGGATTGGCGATGGATGATGATTAGTTGCTACCAGGCCAGCAATATGTGCCATATCTACAAATAAGATTGCCCCTACTTCATCAGCTATTTCTCTGAATTTAGAAAAATCAATTATTCTTGAATAAGCACTAGCACCTGCAATAATCATTTTAGGTTTTTCTTTTAATGCTATTTCTCTAACCTCATCATAGTCAATCATTGATGTTTTTGGATCAACGCTATAACTAACTATTTCATAATCAATCCCACTAAAATTAAGTGGATGACCGTGAGTTAAATGTCCACCATTGCTTAAATCCATTCCCATTACTTTATCGCCAACATTTAAAAGTGCTTTGAAAACTGCCATGTTTGCAGATGATCCACTATGAGGCTGAACATTTGCATACTTACATTTAAATAATTTACATGCTAAATCTATTGCCAAATTTTCAATTACATCTATATTTTCACAACCACCGTAATATTTTTTACCTGGATAACCTTCGGCATATTTATTAGTTAAAATACTTCCTTGAAGTTTTAATATTTCTTTTGAAACATAATTTTCACTTGCGATTAGTTCGATATTTTCTTCTTGTCTTTTCGCTTCTTTATTTACAGCTCTTTTTAAATTTAAATTCATTTTATTACCTCCATATGATTATAAGCTTTTTCTGTTGCGACTCTTCCCCTTTGGGTTCTTTTTATAAATCCTTCTTGCATTAAATAAGGTTCAATTACATCTTCAAGAGTTGTTACTTCTTCTCCAATTGAAGAGGCAATTGTTTCTACACCAACGGGTCCACCACTAAATTTCTTTATTAAACTATCTAAATATTCAATATCAATTTGATCTAGACCTAAATTATCTACCTTTAACCGATCAAGAGACGATAAAGTTATTTCTTTAGTAATATTAGGTTTTCCTTCAACTTGAGTAAAATCTCTAACTCTTTTAAATAATCTATTTACTATTCTTGGAGTTCTTCTACTTCTCTTAGCAAGTTCTATAGCCGCATCATCTTCAATATCCATCTCAAGAACTCTACTAGTTCTTTTAACAATTTCAGTTAACTCTTCATTTGAATAATAATTTAGTTTACATACGATTCCAAAGCGGTCTCTTAAAGGAGCAGTTAAATCTCCTGCTCTTGTTGTTGCTCCAACTAAAGTAAATGGTGGAAGATCGATTTTTATAGTGCGGCTAGAACCTTCAGTTCCAACTATAATATCCAAACTAAAATCCTCCATTGCTGAGTAAAGTATTTCTTCAATAAATCTAGGAATACGGTGAATCTCATCTATAAACAAAACATCACCTGGCTCTAAACTTGATAGGACCGCTGCTAAATCTCCAGTCTTTTCAATAGAAGGTCCCGTAGTAGTTTTAATTTCTGTTTCAAGTTCATTGGCAATTATATGAGCAAGAGTTGTTTTACCTAGTCCTGGCGGACCATATAAAAGTACATGATCAAGAGCCTCACCACGTAGTTTTGCTGCTTTTATAAAAACACTAACATTTTCTTTAACTTCAGTTTGACCAATATATTCGTCAATATATCTAGGTCTCAAAGTTTCTTCAAAATCATCTACCTCAAATTTTTCGCCACTTACTTCTCTCATTTTTCTACCACCTTTGATTTTATATATTTTATTATATCTTTCCAGTTATCAAACTTTTTATATGGACTATAAATACTTAAATCATCAACAAAATGAAGACTATCTACTCCATGAACCGATACATCATCTAAATTATAAATACGGTCATCGATAAAAAAGTCGATATTTTCTTTTAAAGCAGCGTCTCCCTTATTTATATCTCCATAATATATTTTATCATATGGAAGCTTATGCTTTTTTAAGTAATCTTCAGTAATTCTAGCATGATCATAATCAAGTTCACCACCCCTGGCAGTTATTATTATAATTTCAAAGCCCATCTCTTTTAAAGTATCCATAGCCTCTTTAACACCAGGTTTTAATTCGGCACTCGACTGAATATCTTCTATATGATTTACTAAAAATTCAAAGGTTTTTTTATCAGAAATATCTTCCTCTTTTTCTATATGAAATCCAGGATAATATTCTTTTAAATATTTTAAAGTTGTTTGATATGTCTGGGTTATTGTATCATCAATATCTATTCCTATTTTCATGTTAATTTATCACCTCTCTTTTATTTAAGCATTAATTTTAATGCTTCTTTTACTTTCTCTTCAAGTGATAAATCACTTGTTATTTTAGGAAGAACTTTCTTTATATCATTAATTTTATATCCAAGTCCGGATAATACATCGGCAAGCTCTTCATCATAACTAACTACCTCATTATCTACGGCTAACTTCCCTTTTAAATCAAGAATAATTTGTCTAGCAAGTTTATCTCCAACCTTAGGAAACTTCTTCAAATATAAAATATTTTCTCTTTCAATTGCATCAATAATACCTGCGGTACTACCAAGTCCAAACATAGGAAGAGCTGTTTTAGGTCCAAGACCTTTTACATTAATTAATTTTAAAAACATCTCTTTGTCTTCAATCTTTTTAAATCCATAAAGAGCATATTCATCATCTCTAATATGATTATATAAATAAACTGTATAACTTTCTCCCTCTTTATATGTATATGGGTTTGCCACATTAATGAGATACCCAATATTATTACATTCTAAAATAATATTATTTGTATTTATTTCTGTAACAATTCCTTTAATATATCCGTACACAAAAACACCATCCTTATAAAAAATTATATCATATTAAACTATGAAAATGTTCTTTATAGCCCTTTTTATTTAAACTTCTCTTCCAAAATTAATAACCAATATTCTATATCTTTTTCAAAAGGAGTATTATAACTTATTGGAACATACCACTCTCTTGTTTCCTTGATATAATCAGAGATAAACTCTAGTGAAGCATAATGAGCCTCACTCAAATTATGAACTCTATCAGCAAGTTTTACAATTTTAGCAATTTCATTTTCTTTAATGCTATTTATATAATCATTCATAATATAATTTTTATCTTTCGTTAGTACCTTAACTGCTTTTAAAACATCTTCATTAGTTAAAGATAATATTTCTTCTTCACTAGCATCAGTATCTTCTAAAAGATCATGTATTAAACCAACCACTTGATAATCCAAATTAAAACCTTTAACTTTAAGAATTTTAGATACAGCTAAAGGATGATCAAAATAAGGAGTACCTTGTATTCTTGTTTGTCCTTTATACTTTTCTTTTACATATTCTTTTATTTTTTCTAAATCCATATATCCTCCTATAATAGTCTATCATATATTAATACTTTTTTACTGCTTCATCTACCGCTTCATTTTCCGCTTCATTTTCTGCTTCATTTACTGCTTCATTACTATGTTCATACCACCATCATTACTATGTTCATATCACCATCATTATTACTTTTATATCACCATCGTTATTGCCTTCACATCACCATCTATTGCACCACTCATTGCACCATTTACTGCACTATAATTGTTAACTTCACTAACCATCATTACTATGTTCACATCACCATCATTAGTACCTTCATATCACCATCATAGTCATCATTAAAGGGTATTATCAGGGTCTGCATTAGGGTCAACATTTGGGCCAACATCAGGGTCATCATTAGGGTCATCATTAGGGTCATCATTAGGGTCATCATTCGGGTTAGCATTAGGGTCATCATTAGGGTCAACATCAGGGTAACCATCGGGCGGGGTATTATTGCGGACTCAATATAATACTTGAGATATCTATTCTTCGAAATAATTATCCGAATTATCAGTTAATATTTCCCAATGACCTGTTCTAGGAGTTCCAACTCTATTTATATAACCATGTTTTTTTAATTTCTTAACACATCTTTTGATTGATGTTAGACTTTTATTAAGTTTATCAGATAATTCTTGGTAAGTGATTTCTGGATTATTTGAAATTAACTCATAAACATATTTTATAGTTCCACTCATATTTTTATTTTGTACTGGTTTTTGTTTTCCAAGTGTTCGGATGTTTGTTTTTTGATTATTAAAAAAATCTTCATCAACAATATATAATACTTTCCAATATCCTTTTTTGTTAGTGCCAACTCTTTCAATGCATTTTAATTCTTTCAATCTTTTTATTGAGCGTTTGATAGTAGATTCACTTTTGCTAATTTCGCAGACAACTCTTTTCTAGTAATACTTTTATTTAAATTAATTAAATTTAAAACGGCAATTTCATTATCAGTTAAATCCAATATATCTTCTGTTCCAATTTCTTCTTCATTTAGATTAGATACTTTAGGTTTTTCTTCTTTATAATACCTACTTGGAAAAGTAACTTTAAATGAATGTCTATCCGATCTAAAAGTTGGCTTCATATCAAATCCTTGATAAGAATCATAGATTCTTTTGAGCCCGCTTCCTCTTCTTTCCATATAATCCAGCAGGTCAAAAATTGAGCAGATAGTTTCATTTCTTCTTACAGAGATTACTTCCTCTATATTTAGATTTTGAACTAATTCATCACCTGGCATTTTTCCAGGTGAAGAAACTTCTAGACGATCATCATATATATCAACATGCACTTCACACCCTGTGCTGACATAACAACGATGTGCCAATCCGTTCAAAATCGCCTCTCTCACTGAATCGATATCATATTCATATTTATTAATTCTACTAAATGATTGATTACCTATTCTCCATCCACTTTTAGTGTTGTTTTTTATAAATGTTTCAGCTTGTTCTAAAAGTTTTATTAAACTACCTGAAAAGTTTTTACTGTCAGTTGCCTCGCTCATTGTTAGTCCAAGCCACCTTGTACAAAATACTTGAGAATGAAATAAGCCCTGATCAGAAAATACTACGCCAGTATTTGTTAACATACCGTTATTATCAATTAATCCAAGCGCTTCAAATTTATCTTCGGTTAAAGCTTTACCTAATTTGTTTTTATATTCGTTTTTCAAATCATTAAAAATTACATCTTCTAATTTAACCTCTGATACTCTTGTATCCCACTTCTTATTTAAACTCTCTAATATTAATTCTTTTAATTCATATGTTTCACCAGGAATACTTGATAACCCTCTTCTTAAATAAGCTTCTTTATTAGCTTTTGTCCATAAAAAGTATGGAGGATTTTTTCCAACCTTAATCTCTACGACAATTAATTTTTTATCATTGTATTTTACAACATCAATTTTATATGGTGGACAGGGCTGGATTTTATCATTGATAGCATCAGTTATAATCTCTAGTTTTGATGTTGTGTTTTTAACACCAACTACTTCTCTAGTTTTATCATCTATTCCCCAGATAATACTTCCGCCACTAGTATTAGCAAATCCACTGATGTCTTTAAGAAAGTTCTTGTAATCTTTTTTTTAAATTGGCAAGTCAACTTTAAATTCTACTTTACTTGTTTCATCTTTATTATTAATAATTTTTTTAATATCCGTATTCTCACTCCTGGTTACATTTACAGTTTATCGAACATCTGTTTCTTTGTCAATGGTTTTTTTGCATTTTGCAAACTTTAAAAATCTGTATTTATTTGAGTAACTTTTAGTTATATTTCGCATTAAATATATTAGTTATTTTTTAAAAAGTAATAACTATTTCAAAAAAGTTATGTCAAAAGTGAGCCCATTTGAGTAAACTATAATAGATACAAAGGAGGTATAAGAATGTATTATTATGGATATAGTGGAGGTCAAACTCCTGGTTATGCTTCACCATGTTGTCCATCAGGAACGTATGTAGGAACTACCCAAGGCTATGGTTTAGGAGCAGCTTTATGGATAGTATTGTTCATCTTACTGGTTATAATTATAGGTGCGGGATGGTCATGGAGTGGCGGTAGTGGCAAAGATCATCACAATCACTGTTAATAAAGGAAGTTGAAAACTTCTTTTTCCACTTAAAAAGCACGCAAGGAAAATTGCGTGCTTTTTATATTATTATCTTTTAAACATTTCAATCATTGTTTTTATATTAAATTTAGTTCCATAGTTTAGTATTGCATTTGAATATATTTTAATCGAAATATAAGCAACTATAACTATACTAACTATAAGTATACTTATAGATAGCAATAGCTCTCCATAGCCTACTGCTCCAGTCATATATCTTGCCGGAACACTAAAAGCAGATGATAGTGGAATAAGCGATGCTACATTATTAAAGCCACTTGCTGGATTTAGCATTGAAAAATACGCTAGATAAAATCCGATTAAGACAACAATTGATATTAATCCTCCTGCTTGCTGAACATCTTCAGGCTTACTTACAAGCGATCCTGTAAGAGCATAAATAAATGCATAAAATGTATATCCTAAAATAAAGTAAATAATTGATACAAGAGCAAAGCCAAGTGTTACCGAAGATAAATCTATCGTTCCTACAATAAGTTCTTTTGGAAAAAACATTTGATAAGAAACGAATGCTGTTATTATTACAGCAAGCACCTGCACTAGTCCAACAAAGCCAATTCCTAGGGTTTTACCGACTACTATAGATTTAGGCGATACTGAAGTTATTAATGTGTCCATTAACTTACTAGTTTTTTCTACTGTAATTGATGATGCTACTTGGTAAGCACAATAATAAATTGCAAAAAACAGTATCATACACAAAAACATTGCTATTGTAAGAATAGCTCCAGATTTTCCATCATGAAGTTCAATTACTTCAAAAGAAAGTGGCGTATTTACTTCAATAATTTCTTCTTCAGTAAGTCCATATTCTGATAACTTAACATTTTTATATAAATCACTAAAGATACTACTGTCTACCAGGGTATAACCAGTTAGCCCAATACTTTCTGTATAATAATCAAGTTTTACTTCTGATTCTTTTAAACTTACTTTTATTGCTGCTTCTATTTTCTTTTCTTCAAGAAGATTCTTTAATTCTTCTTTTGTTTTTACTTCACTTGTTATTTCAAACAAATAGCCAAGATGCATTTGATTAAGCGATTCTAAGCTTCCTTTATAAATATCATCTTCATCCATTACTAAAATAACTTCACCAGAATCAATACCACCAATATCCGGACTATCTTTTTTAAATAAATTAACAATATTAGGAATATTAAATCCAATTATTATACCAATTAGTAATATTGCCATTGTTATTTTAAAAGCTTTTTTCTTCATCATTTCAATTGCTGTAAATTTAGCAACTATTAGTGTATCTTTCATTTTAATTACCTACCTTCTCAATAAATATATCATTTAGACTAGGTTTTTTAAGTTCATACTTTAATATTTCAACTTTATCTTTTATAAGTGATTCAAATATTTTCTGACCTTCATCTTTTGATTCAATATCAATTAAATAGACATTATCAATATTTCGATACTTAAAATTTTTTAAATGGTTATCGATATTGTCATTAGTAATAATTTCTAATTTATTACTATCATAACTATCTTTTATTTCTTTTAAATTACCTTGAAGAACACATTTACCTTTATCAAGAATTAATATATCACTACAAAACTCTTCTATTTGACTCATTTGATGACCAGACATAATAATATATTTTCCTTCTTTAACTAATGATAAAATAACTTTTTTTAGCATTTCAGTATTTACTGGATCAAGACCACTAAATGGTTCATCAAGTACGATTAAATCAGGATCATTCATAACCGCTATAATAAACTGAATTTTCTGCTGATTACCTTTAGATAATTTTTCGGCATCCATATCGATATACTCAGTCATTTCTAACTTCTCTAGCCAGTATCTAATTGAAATATCCGCATCTTTTTTATTTATTCCTTTAAGAAGTGAAAAATACATTAGTTGGTTATAAACTGTTACTTTAGGATAAAGTCCTCTTTCTTCAGGCATATAACCAAAATTAACATTTTTTCTATTTATTTCTTTTCCATCTAATAAAATACTTCCCGAATCTTTTTTTATGATTCCAAGCATCATTCTAATCGAAGTTGTTTTACCCGCACCATTGGTTCCTAAGAAACCAAAGATACTTGGTTTAGTTATTTCAAATGAAATATCATCAACAACTTTTTTGTCCGTATAAGTTTTACTTACATTTTTAAATTCTAATTTCATATCTTTTCCTCTCTA
>DUUS01000010.1 GCA_012841465.1 Mollicutes bacterium | reverse complement strand
CAAAAGCGACCATTAATTTATTTAACCTTACCCTGTTTCTCTCTATTAATTTTTTATCAAACCAAAACTTAACTTTGTTTCTAAATAAATAAAAAGAAATATAACACCCAACACAAGTTAAAATCCAGCTTATTAAAAAACCAACAATAGCTCCAAAATAATAAATATTTAAAGTAATAAATACTGCTAGTGGCAGTATTGGAAGAATAGATTCTATCACAATTAAAAAACCAGCTAAAATAACAGCCAAATAACCTATTTGATCAAATAAACTTTCGATAAAAAAATCTAGTTCTTTAAACATTTCCATAATCATTTCCCCACATTAAGTATACAACATTAAACCATAAAAAAAAAGTTTAATAAAACTTTTTAAAAATCATAACCATACCAACCTCTTATAGTAAGCTCCGCCCTTTTAATTTCATCAGCATTATCTATAAATTCTTTCCACTCATAAAATAAATTGCTTCCGATTACATTAAGATCATCTTGAAAAATATGAACTGATTCAGAATTACTTTCAAAAAGATATCTTTGGATGCCTTTTAAAATACCAAAAAGATATTTTTGATAAACATCTTTTATCTTTAATTCTTTAAACTTATTTAAATATATAAAGTGATCATCTAATAAATAATTTAACATATCAAATGAAGCATCATGTTCAATCGAAAAATCATATCCACCGTTTATGGTAAAATCTATTACATCATCATTATCAAGAGGATTTAACATTTTATAAATACTAGAGGCTATTTTATTGGTATTAACTCTAGAATATTTTACCATAGCTGCAAGATATACTTTTGTTTTTATATCTTTATCCTCTTTCATTAAATCATGTAAGATACTAACCTTTTCATCATTTGTTAAATTTTGGAGAACATCTTTTTTAAATTCACTACTCATATGATATTTTTCACTTTCTAATTTATCTTTAAATTCTATTTTTTCTAAATATATAGATTTTAAATTATAACTATTAGCGTGTTTTATATGACCTTTCCATGACTTTATGGATTTTTTAACTGCTTCATAATCTAAATTGTTTTCTCTATGTAATTTATTCCATAACTTAATCTTTTTAAGCATATTTTTTTTACTTCTATTTCTGACAAGTTTGTGAGTATGAAAAATTCGGTAACCACAAAAGTCTATTCCCATTTTATATGGATAATATTTACTTTTAGGATTTAACTCTAGTTTTAAATTAGTTTCTAAAAACTTTTCTATTTTAATATATATTTCTTTAGCAACTTCTTTATTTTCAACTAGCAAAACAAAGTCATCCATAAATCTCACATAATATTTCACTTTAAGTTCATGCTTAATATAATTATCTAGTTCGTGTAAATATAGGTTGGCAAAGTACTGAGACGTATAGTTGCTAATCGGTATACCTTTATCTACACCTTTTTCGAAAATTAACTTTTCACTTAAATCAAGAAACTTTTTATCACCAAAGTATTTTTTTAAAATTGACATAAGAATATTTGGGTCAATTGTATAAAAATACTTCCTTATGTCCATCTTAAGGACATAATAATCTCCAAAGTGTTTTCGAGCTCTTCTCATATATTTGCCAACTGTTCTTACAGCACTATGAGTTCCTCTAGTTTTAATACAAGCATTGCTATCCTGAATAAATATCGGTACAATTTTAGGAATTATAAATTCATATACATACCACTGATGAACTACTCGGTCTCTAAAAGGAAGAGTTTTAATGACTCTTTTCTTTGGCTCATAAACATAAAATTCAGTATATTTTCCTATACGATAAGTTCCACTTTGCAGTTCTTTTATTAATTTAACAATATTTTCTTCTGTTTTTTCTTCAAAAAACATAACATCAGATTATTACTTTTATTCTCTCTTGCTCGAATAAAAGCATCATACATCTTTTCAAATGTAAGACTATCATCAAAGAAATTCTTTTTTATTTTTGGCAAAAAGATCGCCACTTTCTTAACATATCACTAATTTCGGTTATTTTAAAACTCCATACATTATAATTTCTTTGAGTAATAAATTTGTTTTTCTTAGCAAGTCTTACTAATATATTTAAGATATTTAATTTCGCTTCTGCTGAGGTTATATATAAAATCTTCTGTTTATTACTATTAGTAACTTTAGCGTAAATTAGTGATTCCATTGCTGAAAAAGCTGCTGCCTTCATGTCAGATGCTAAATTTAACATCTCGTCTTTTGGAAACTTTTTAATCATCAAATATATATACTCAATTAAATTTTGAAGTTTAACAATTACTTTAAGTTCACCCTTTTTATTAAAATAGACATAACTTTTATTAGTTTTCTTCTTGTAATCAGTAGCCACTTATTATTCCTCTAATATTTCCTTGTATTCTTTTAACTTTTCAACTGCTTTTATTCCAGTTACTTTATCTAAATCGAGATTTTTAATATCAAGTATCACTTGATCACTTTCATTTAACACTACTTCAAAATCAAGTTTTAATGCTTTTAAAAACTTCGAATATTTTTCAAATGAACTAATAGGAAATCCACACTTATCTGATTCACTTGAAAACCTAGTAAGTTTTAGCGTCATCTCCCAAAAAACAATAAAAATTACCTGTCTTAAATAAATACATTAACTTATCATTTTCTGTTTTTTTTCTAAATAAATTTCATATAAATTTTTCATTTCCACCTTTTTACTCTTTCTGTTTTTTCCCCACCTGCTTATCTTCAATTAATTTTGCTTCTGTACTATACTTCCTTTCAAAATCTATAAAT
>DUUS01000080.1 GCA_012841465.1 Mollicutes bacterium | reverse complement strand
TTTTCATAAAACTTTTTACTCTTAGATAGCTCTGGTCTAATTTTATAATTAGCATAAATGTTTTCTAAAACTATATCTTTATCATATTTAGTTATATAAAGATTATCATAACGGTTAAATAAATCTAATAACTCACAATAGTGTGTTGTAAAAATTAATGTTGCATTATGTTTATTAACTGTTTTATCTTTATATAAACTCACCAAATTTTCTACAAGTGTTTTATGGAAGTGGTTTTCAATTTCATCAATGATTAGATCACAGCCTGTTTTAAGTGAATAAACCACTAATGAAAATAATAAGAAGCCTTTTTTTGTTCCACTAGATAAAGAGTTTATTAATAGAGCAATAGAAACCTCTTTAACTTCTTTATTAGTATAATATATTTTATATTTATTATCTTCTATCATTTCAATTCTTTTTATATGTTTATCGAATAGTTTAATGATTTTTTCTATAAGTTTATAATCTTTGTCAATAATATTATATATATCAAAAGCAGATTTAAAATTAGGGTTTTCATACTCTATTAGTGAGTAAGTTAAACCTGATATAACTTGATTTTTAAAAATAAGGTAAAGAATAGATACATCATTAGGTAGATTTTCATTTACTTCTATTTTATCATATTTATCATAATCAAAAATTTTATTAACATTAGTTTTAACATATTTTTTCTTATATAATTCTTGATTTTTAAATAATACAGTTTTTTGAATTGAAGATTTATCTTTTGTAAGGTCTGTCACATATCTATATAAATATCCTTCATAATAAAAAGTAACATCAATATTTACATCTTTTTCCCAACTTAATATGGAATCTGCATATAGATTAACTCTATGAAAAGTAAAAAGATCATGTACTAGTGATATTAGATTGACAACTGTAGTTTTTCCCGACGCATTTTGTCCAATTATACCAACAGTAGAGAACACAAAAAGATCTTCGGCTATTTCTATAAGCTCAAATTCTTTATCTGCAGCTGTTTTATTAGCTATTGGCAAGAAAGAAATAGTAAAATCTTTAGAGCATAACTTAAAATTATTCGCAACAATTTTTAGAATTTTCATAAATATCTCCTTTTCTTACTATATTATACACAAAAAAGACGAAAATAACACTATTTTTGTTATTTCGTTGTTTTATTTGGTGATTTTGTATAAAAAAAGATGCTTTTAAGCATCTAAGTTCCAAAAACTATATATTTTGCTTGAATAAATGGAACATTTCCGTTTATTTTAGCATACTTACCGTAAACAGTAATTAAATCTCCGTTTATAAAACCAATTTCATAATCTTTATCTGTATATTCAAAAGTAATTAACCTTTCTTCTCCATCATCTTCAAATAGGTTAGTGTTTAATGTAACATTCATTACATTTCCTTTAGATAAATCTATTCCCTCTACTTTAATAACTTCTCCAATTACTTTAACCTTAGTATCTTTATATAAATTAGGAGATCGAACCATTTCTTCATAAGAAAGTAATTTTGCTTGGTATTTATAGTCACTTTCTGTTTCTCTATTAACATAATACTTATCTATTATTATATTCATAATAATAGACAAGATTAAAATGATTAATAAAACAGCAATAACTATTTTGCCTGTCTTGTCATCTTGCGTTTTTTTGCAAAATGGACATTTTGTTAAAACTTTTTCAAAGTATTTGTTACAATATTTACACTTGTTAGCACTTACATCATCTTTAAAGACAATATCTAAGTTTTCATCTTTAATTTTTTTCTCATCAATTTTTTTAGGTTCTACTTTTTCTTTTTTTACTTCTTTTGGTTTAGTTGTTTTTTTCTTTGTGGTTTTAGTAGTTTTCTTAGGAGGAGTTACTTTCTTTGTAGTATCTTTCTTAGTATTTGCCGTAGTTTTCTTAGTAGTTTGTGTCTTTTTCTTTGGAGCTTGTGTTTTCTTTTTAGTTTGAGTCTTTCCCTTCTTACTCATATATAAAACCTCTATTCTAAATTTATTATATTATATTTTAGTGCTTTTTTCAAATATTTTATCTTATTTAAGTGATTCTAGGTATTTAATGATTATCTTTAAGATTTCAGTGCTATCTTTTGTAGAGCAAATAGCATCTTTTACCTTTGCACTTCCAGGCATACCTTTTAAATACCAAAGAGCATGGCTTCTAATTTCTAAACTAGCTGATTTTTCACCACTGTTTTCTAAAAGAATTTGATAGTGCCTTTTCAGCATTGATATCTTTTCGAGAGGAGTTACCTCAATTGGCAGAGCTGATTTTTCTAGATAATTTACAGTATCTCTAATTAGCCAGGGATTGCCTAGAACTCCTCTTCCAATCATTACGGCATCGCACCCGGTTTCATCAAGCATTCTTTTAGCATCAAAACAAGTTTTAATATCACCATTTCCAATAACTGGTATGCTTACGCTTTCTTTTACTGCTTTTATAATAGACCAGTCGGCTTTTCCGCTATAACCTTGAGCTCTAGTTCGTGCATGGATAGTAATTGCCGATGCTCCCGCTTCTTCAATTTTTTTTGCTACTAATATAGCATTGATATTACCTTCATCCCACCCACTTCTTATTTTAACCGTAACTGGTACTTTTACAGCATTCACTACTGCTTTTACTATTTCACTTATTTTATCAGGATCTTTTAATAGGGCACTTCCAGCCTGATTTTTTATAGCAACTTTCGGTACAGGACAACCCATATTAATATCAATAATATCTGGCTTCATTATTTTTTCAATTATTTTCGCTGCTTTGACAAATGAATCTACGTCACTACCAAATATTTGCTGTGCGATAGGTCTTTCTTCTTCAGTCATTTTTAATAATTCTTTGGTTTTTTCATTTCCATATAAAATTGCTTTATCACTAACCATTTCAGCGAATATTAAACCTGCCCCCATTTCTTTAATAATTCTTCTATACGATGTATTACTTATTCCAGCCATAGGTGCTAATACTACTTGGTTTTCAATCTCTATTTCTCGTATTTTCCATTTCATATTAAATCTTTTTAATTATTACCTCATCATTTTGTTTTAAATTATATTCATTTGCTTCATCTTCATCAATATGTAGTTCTAAATATGAAGGTTCGATTAGTTTAACAGCTGCTTCAAATAATTTTTCATCATCTCTATATACTTCAAGAAGCTCATCATCAACAAGGTTTAATGTCTTTGCGTCTTCTTCTCCCATATGAATATGTCTCTCTGCCATTACTAAACCTTCCTCGATTTTTACTTCACCCTTAGGACCTTTTAATATCACAGGATGACTTTCTTTAACATTACCACTTTTTCTTCGGTCTAGATTTACACCAAGAATTTTAGAATCACTTAATGAAAGCTCGACTTGATTATAATCTCTAAATGGCCCAACTATTCTAACTCTTTCAATGGTTTTATCTTCCCATACTAAATCAATTGTATCTGTACTGGCAAACTCTCCTGGTTGATTTAGTTTGTTTCTTATTTCAATATTGCTATGTCCAAATAACTTTTCATATACTTCCTTGGTTAAGTGAGCATGTCTTCTACTTACTCCAACTGGTA
>DUUS01000079.1 GCA_012841465.1 Mollicutes bacterium | reverse complement strand
TTTTTACTCCTTAAAATAATTAATTTTCTTCTTCTTTAGTATCAATTACTTCTTTTCCTTTATAAAACCCACATTTAGTGCATGCTCTATGGGGCATTATTGGTTCACTACATTTAGGACATACAACTGTATTAGGAGCGGTTTTCTTTAAATGTGTGCGACGCATTCTTTTTTTAGTTTTACTTGTTCTTCTTGCTGGTACTGCCATGGAATCACTCCCTTTCAATTTTTATTTATTTAAGTTCCCATCCGTCACCACTACTTTTAATAGTGGCTCCTTCTTTTACTACACGATAAGGAACTTCTAGAACAATATTCTCCCATAAAAGGTCTAATATATCAAGTTTGAACTGGTCTTTTATTTCTTTTTCAAAAATATTTTCATCTATATTACACTCAAAATCATAATAAACATCTTCTAAACTTACACTACAAGGTAAAGTAAAGGTTCCTTTTATGTTTAAATTAATATTTATTTGATCAAAGTTATCTAGACTAATATTTCCTTTTACTTTGACCTCACTTACATTTCTTATATCTAGAGTTTGATAATAATCTTTAGGAACCCTTATGTTTTCATCAATATCTAGATATTCATGGATATATAATTTATTTAAATCAATTTTCATTAGTCTTGCATGCGATTCATTTGTTGCATTAGTTGTTTAACTTGTTTTTGACTTGGCTTTCTACCCATTCCGCTCATTAATGTTTCAATCATTTTTTCATTAATCGGTGGATTTTTCTTAAAATATTTTTTCATATACATTCTACATAAGAAAAAACCTGCCAGTAGTCCGATTACTAAACCAAGTAGTACTAGTAATATATCTTGCATCATAATTATCACTCCTCAATTAATATTATACAAAATAAGCAATTATTAAACAAGTCTTAAATTTTTAAATGATTTAAGCCAAAAGTAATCTTTATTTTCAAAATCAATAACAAATAAATATGGTATTTCTTGAAGTAAAGAAAAAAAGGTACTGTTTTGTTTATTACTCTCTAATATAAAATAACTATTATAAACTTTAAGTTTACTTACCTCATCACTATAATAATTATTATACATATGAATATTTTTATATAAACTATAGCCATCCATATCTTTCATTTTATTAAATAAAAATTGATTAATTAATTTTGGTTTTAAATAATCAGTAATACTTTTATATTGATTAAATAAATAATCAAGATTATTTTTACTACTTAATTTAATATCAAGATAGGTACTATAAAGATTATAGGGGATGTTTCTAGTAAGTTTACTATAGTCTTCATTTACTTTAAATAAATAAAAAGTTCGCATAATATCACCGAACTTATTATATAATTTATTCTTTAATTAAAATGTCGATTAATATTTAAAATTAAAAAAATAATCAGAAATTTTAACTTCATCCCCTCTTTTAGCACCAGCTTCTTCTAAGGCTTCATCAACCTTCATAGCTTTGGTTACTCTAATAAAGCGGTTTAGACTCTCTTCTTCGTCAAAGCGAGTCATTGCGACTAGATCTTCTATCTCTTTTCCACTTATTACAAAAATATTTCCTTCTTTAGTTATTTTAAATGGTTCTTTCTTTTCATATTTATAAACTACTTCTTCAGATATTTCTTCTTCTAAACTTTCTTTTACTAATTTATTTAAATATACAAGTAATTCTTTAAAACCTTGATTAAGTGCGGCACTAATTTCAAAGACTTTAATATTAGGATACTTCTTTTTAAATAAAATTAAATTATCTTTAGAACCTTCTATATCCATCTTATTAGCAATTACTACGCTTTTTTTGTTTAAAAGATTTTCGTCATAGGCTTTTATTTCATTTAAGATAAGTTCATAGTCGACAATCGGATCTCTATTTTCAGAGCCAGACATATCAAGTACATGAGCAAGTACTTTGGTTCTAGATGCATGTCTTAGGAATTTAAAGCCTAATCCTAGACCAGTAGATGCCCCTTCAATAAGACCAGGTAAGTCTGCCATAACAAACTCAGAATCATATATTTTAACAACACCTAAATTAGGAGAAAGGGTTGTAAAGTGATATGGAGCGATTTTCGGAGTAGCATTAGTAATCATACTAAGTATTGTACTTTTTCCGACATTAGGAAGTCCGATTAAACCAACATCAGCAAGCATTTTAAGTTCACATTTAATCTCTAGTTCTTCACCGGGCTGACCTAGTTCACTCATCATTGGGGCTTTGTTTTCATTAGTAGCAAAGGCTTTATTTCCTCTTCCGCCTCTTCCGCCAGAGGCAATAATTTTTTCTTCGTCTTCTTTTACTAAATCAGCAATAACTTCGCCTGTACTAGCATTGGTTACAACTGTTCCCATTGGAACTTTTATAATTATATCTTTAGCACTAGCTCCATTTTTGTCACTACCCGATCCATTTGTTCCTTTATCTCCTTTAATTAATTTCATCATTTTTAAATCAATTAAAGTTCTTAGCGATTTATCGGTTTTAAAAATAATGTTTGAACCTCTTCCGCCGTTTCCACCATTCGGACCGCCATAGGCAACAAATTTTTCCCGGCGAAAAGATGTGCAGCCATCTCCACCTTTTCCTCCAACTAATTTTAATGTAACTTCATCTACAAACATAGCCTCACCTCAAAGTCTTTTATATTTTATCATTTAATTCAATTATTGTAATCCCTAAATTAAAAGAGTCGCCATATAATCTTTTAACTCTATAATCAAAAGAAAATAATCGGCGTACTTCTTTTTTTAAAATACCCTGTCCAATACCGTGGACAATAACTATTTTTTTATTTCCCATTTTAATATTATCATTAATAAAATCACTTACTGCATAGTATACCATATCACTAGTAAATCCATGAATATCAAGAGTTGGCAGGTTTCTTATAAATAAATCCATTAATCAAGTGTTTCAATCTTCTCTGGCATTTTAAGACCAGCAAGATTAAGTACATCCTCTAATTCAAGCATTGCATTTACGCTTCCCAGTTTAGTTAAAGACAGACCCGCTGCAGCATTGGCAAGCTTAACTGCATTATCTATTCCAAAGTTATTAATCATTCCAAAGGCAAAAGCTCCAAAGAAAACATAACCTGCGTGGGTATCATCAATAATCTCTCTTACATTTAAAGCAGGCATCATTTTAACTTGATTATCACTTACATATAAAACGCCTTTTTCCCTCATCATGATAATATAATTTGCCTTATGTAAATCCTTAATCTTTTGCATAAAATTCACTAAATTATTTTGGTTATCATCAAGCTTTAATTTAGTAAGAGCTTCGGCAAAAGTTGTATTCGCAATTACATGAGTACATTTCTTACTTAAATCATAGACATTTTCAGATATTCGATTAGCAAAAAGAATTGAAGGAGTATTTGGATAGTTATTTAAAGCCGCAAGAGACCCAGCCATATCTGATCCATCCATTAAAATAATATCTGGAGTAAAGTCATATTTATATTTACTTAAATTAATCTCATCATTAATATTACTTATTTCAGTACTACTTCCATTTAATCCATTAATAATTATATAAGAAGTATTCGTTGGATGTTCATAATTAATTTCTAAAAATTTAGTTCCGACATTAAACTTATCTAAATGCATCTTTACTTCATTTCCAAAGTGATCACTTCCAACAACACCACTATAAGCTACCATTGAGTTCCATTTTCCAAGAAGTGATGCTGCATATAGAGATGCTCCACCACCTAATGAGTGTTTTTCAATTACCTTTGTTTTAGATCCTTCTTCTGGATATCCATTTGTTCTTAAGACAGTTGTATAAGTTGGCTTTCCTATTACTAATACATTCATTTCATCAACCCTTTATTAATTTTAATTATAATATAAATAGTGATATTAAACAAGGAAAAATATTGAAATTTCTTCTAATATTAACTTTATACATATAGCCTTTTCTATAGCCTTTTCTAGCAAAAATCCCTAGATAATAAGGTTTTACTTATGTTTTATAGGTACCTGGGATTGCAAATAACTTGAATTTTAAGGATTCTTTTGTTAAGATGGGGTTGTTGTCTGAAAGGAAGTTTTAACATGTATAGAAAATTTTTCAAAAGACTTTTTGACATTGTATTTTCGTTTATTTTAATAATTTTATTATTTCCAGTTATGATTATAACTGGAATAATTGTTTATATTGACCTTGGAAAACCTATTTTTTTCAATGAAAGAGAACCAAGAGAAGGAAAAAATAGAAAACCCTTTATTATGTATAAATTTAGAACTAAAAGACTAAATAGTGAAGGATGTCCTGATTATATTAAATATAGTGATATATCTAAAATATTAGATATAACTAGAATTAATGAACTACCTCAGTTATTTAATATCCTTAAAGGAGATATGTCCTTTGTCGGTCCAAGACCCTTTGTAGTTGGCGAAAGCCTTCCTCCTGGTAAAATCCATGAAGAAAGATATTTAGTAAAGCCTGGCCTTACTGGTGCTGCTCAAGCTGCTGGAGCCCAAACAGTAAATTATTTAGATAAACTTGAGTTTGATGTAATATATTATAATAATATCTCATTTATGTACGATCTTAAATTAATTTTTAAAACCCCTATTTGGCTTATTAAATACTTATTTAAATACTTAAAAGAAATAAAACCACTGAGAAAAGAATATAAAAAAGAAGATTATAATTACTTAAATACTTATATTAACGAAAATAAAAAACCTTGAAAAAAGGTTTTTGTTTTCTTAAAATGGCGTCCCCGGTACGATTCGAACGTACGACCGATGCCTTAGAAGGGCATTGCTCTATCCAGCTGAGCTACGAGGACAACAGCAAAATAATTATACTAAATATATTTTATTAATTCAAGGGGCTATCGAGACTTTTATGTAAATAACGACTTTAAAAAGTTAGAAAAGTGCTTAACTCCTTCATTTAACACTGAATCTATTGTTTTACTAACGCTATATCCAAGGCGTGAATATTTATTACGGTAATCACTTACCTCAGCATTAATATAGTCTTTTATATCAACCGCCTTACCTTCAGATACATCTTTTTCAAATTCTTTGATTGCCTCACTAGTTATTAAAGTATTTTTTTTGATAGTTGATTCATAATAACCACTCTTTCCTGATGCATATACAAATATAAATGAAAATAAGATAATATAAAATATAATTTTTAAATTTTTATGTTTTTTATTCTCCACGGCCAATCACACTTTCTATTGCATCAGCAAATACATTAATACTGTTATAAACTTCATCAATCGTATTTTTTACTCCCCCTACTTCAATTAAGATGGTGTTTTTATGAAAATCTTGATTAAAAGTACTATTTTCTCTATAATGATTTTTTCTTAAAATTGAAGGATAGTTTTCATCAATATATTTATATAACTCACTTACTAACCTTTCATTTTCTTCATAATTTTCATGATTTTTACCAACAACAAACATTAAATTAGCATAATACTCATCACCTATTTTTACAGTTTTAGTAACACTATCACGGTGAATATCAATAAAGTATTCAAGGCTTGGATACTTAAGGACTACATCTTCTAAAAGTAGTCTTGAAGCTTTATAAGAATCACTATAAGCCCAGTTATTTTTATTTAAGATATTTTTAATACTAGATTCTTCTACCACTGAATAGATACCTTTCTTTAAAAGAGCTTTTTCAAGCATACTTGATGCCATATATACAGTTGGAGTAATATTATAAATACCTAAAGTACCTGGATCATAATCTTCACTTTGATGAGTATTATAAATATATATAGTCGGATTTTTAACTTCTTTTACAACCGAGACAATATTTTTTTCTTCAGATAATCGATAATCAAGTTTTCTAAAGTTATTAAAAGACATTCTCAAAAAAGAATCAGGACTAATTAAATTAAAGTTAATTAAATCACTAAAAGGTATATCACCGATTAAATTATTAGATGCAAGTGCTAGATATTCATTTACTTTTTTTTCATTACCTATTTTAATTTTATTTTTAACTAAAAATTTAAACAAACCAAATATTATAATAATAACTATAATTATTAATAAGATAATTTTATATTTATTAAAATTAAGTTTTTTCCTTGTTTTAAACCTTCTTTTCATATAATCTCCATATCTAATATATAATTTTTAGATTAGAAATTATGTCAAAAAAAATCACATAAAGTGATTTTCATTAAATATTAATCTAGTTTAACACTAACTAATTTAGATACTCCTGATTCTTGCATAGTAACCCCATATAAGTTATCAGTATATTCCATAGTTCTTTTTTTATGAGTAACAATTATAAACTGAGTTTCAGCATTTAATTTTTTTAAGTAGTTTCCGAACATATCAACATTTGCCTCATCAAGAGCAGCTTCTATTTCATCAAGTACACAAAATGGTACGGTTCTTATATTTAGAATTGCAAATAAAAGTGCGATGGCGGTTAGGGTTGATTCTCCACCTGATAATAGTCTCGTGTTTTTAATATCTTTTCCTGGTGGCTCTGCTATTATATCAAGTCCAGTATTTAAAATGTCATCTGGCTCTTCTAAGATCAGCTTTCCAGTTCCACCTTTAAACAGCATATTAAATACTTTACCAAATTCTTCATTTAGTTCTTTAAATGTTGTTTTAAGCCTATCTTCCATTGTTATATCAAGTTCATCAATTACATTTAAAATATCATTAATAGATTTATTTAAATCTTCTTTTTGATCAAGCAAGAATGTATATCTAGTATTAATTCTTTCATATTCAGGAATTGATCCAGTATTTACATCACCTAGCATTTTTATTTCTCTTTTTAAAGAGTTTACTTTAGTTCTTGCTTCTTTAATATCTTCATTTAAAATATAATCTCTTGAAGCTTTTTCATAGGTTAAACTATATTCTTCATTTAATCTTTGTAAGTGATTATCAAGTTTTATTTCAGTTTTACTTAACTCAATTTTAATTTCATTAAGTTCTTTAACTAATCTATTATAATTAGCACTTACAGATTTATTATTATTTTCAATCTCACTTATTTCACTTTGAAGATCATTTTTAATTCCATTTTCATCAGCTATTTTAAGTTCAAGATTTTCTTTTTTACTCTTTTTTTCATAATATTTCTTCAGTAATTTATCAACTTCTAAATCGATATTTTTATTTAAGATACCTTTAGTACCCTTCTTTTCATTTATTATGCTTTCAAGTTCATTTTCAGTTGAATTTAAAGCTGATTTTCTTCTTAATGTAGTTTCTTTTAATTGATTTAAATTATTAACACTATCAAAGACTTTATTTTCTAAGATTTTTAAATTATAATTATTATCATTTATTTCTTCTTCTTTAAGCTTTACTTCTTTAACCTTTTCTTTTAATAATTTAATTGAATTTTCAAGTTCAAACTTTTGAGTATTAAGACCCATATTAGATTTAGAAGTACCACCAGTAATCGCACCACCTGCTGCTAGAAGTTCTCCATCAAGGGTTACTATTTTATAAGCATAATTTATTAGCCTGCCAATTCGGTTAGCATTATTTAAATTATCAACTACAATAATATTACCTAATTGATTTAAAACAACATTTCGGTAAATCGGATTATATTTAACTAAATCTGATGCTTTACTTATAAAAGATGAATCATCTTTTATTTTATTTAATGTATTAGGGTCTACTGCTCTTGGTTTAATTACATTTAAAGGAAAGAATGTTGCTCTTCCTAGAGAATTGTTTTTTAAATAACTAATCGCATCTCTCGCACTATTTTCATTATCAACAACAATAACATTAGCTAGAAAACCAAGAGATACATCTATAGTCGTGCTATATTTCTCTTCGGTTTCAATTAATTTACCAAGGCAGTTATGAATTCCTTTTAAACGGTCATTATCAAGTACTTTTCTTACCGCAAAAGGAAGACGACTATTTGATTCAATATTATCATTAATAATATCAATTTTATTTTTAAGTGAAGATTCTTCTTTTGTTAAGTTAGTAAGTTCATTTAGTAATAGATTTCTTTTAGTATTAACATTTTTAAGTTCTTTAATTAAATCTTCATTTTTAGTTTGTTGATCATTTAATTCTTTTTCTTTAGATATTAATTCTTCTTTCATTAATTTTATTTTATTTTTAAGACTAAGTTCTTTTTCTTTTAAGTTAATTAAATTTTCTTCAAGAAGACTATCTTCTACTTCAAACTTTTTTCTCTCAAGCATTACTTTTCGCTCGGCATCTAAATTACTTAGTTCATTATTTAAAGTATAGAGCTCACTTGTTTTTGCTTGAAGACTTTCTTCTATTTTTAAAAGTTTTAATTTTAAACTCTCTTGCTTTGTATTACTTTCTATATTGGAATTATCAATGGTTAATATCTGATCATCTAAAGTATCAGCTTTTTCTTTTAGCTGATGATGTTTTTCATTTAACTCTTTTATATCATGAGCGATAAGGGCGATTTCAGTTGATTCTAAATCTTTTTTTAGATCAAGATACTTACTCGCAACCTCTGCTTGTTTCTTAAGAGGCTCTAAACTTAAAGTAAGCTCATCTATTATTAAATTAATTTTAGATAAGTTATCATTAGTTTTATCTAGTTTTCTTAAAGTTTCTTGTTTTCTTTTTTTATACTTAAGTACTCCAGCAGCCTCTTCTAAAATACTTCTTTTTTCTTCAGGACGGCTATTAATAATTTCACCTATTTTACCTTGAGAAATTATTGAAAGAGAATTAACACTAGAGCCTGAATCAATAAAAAGGTTAGTTATATCTTTAAGACGAACTATTTCATTATTAAGATAATATTCATTTTCACCACTTTTATAAACAACTCTTTTAATTTCAACTTCACGCAAGTCAGTTTTTAAATATTGATTAGTATTATCAAAGGTAAGTGATACCCAAGCCCTAGTAAGTGGTTTTCTTGATTTTGAGCCACTAAAAATAACATCACTCATTACCCCTCCACCACGAAGAGCTTTAACTGATTGTTCACCTAACACCCATTTAACAGCATCTACAATATTACTTTTACCACTGCCGTTTGGTCCGACTATTCCGGTTATTCCATCTTTAATATCAATTGTTACTTTATCTGCAAAACTTTTAAATCCATGGATGTCTATTCTTAGAAGTTTCATTACTACTCACCTGCTTTTTTTGAAATTGCGTTAAAGGCTGCTTTTTGCTCTGCCTCTTTTTTTGTTTTGCCAGTGCCTTTTCCATAAACTATACCACCGACTAAGACTTCTACTTCGAATTTTTTATTATGAGAAGGTCCTGATGCTTTAATTAGTTTATAGGTTACACTGTTTTTTTCAGTTTGGACTAGTTCTTGCAGATATGATTTATAATCATTTGAAAATACAACACCTTTTTTAATATATGGCATAATTATATCTAGAACAAACTTTTTAGCTCTATTATAACCGCTGTTTATGTATATAGCACCAACTACACTTTCAAAAACATCGGCTACAATAGTTTCGGTCACATGACCTTTAAGCCCTTCACCTACTTTAATATGTTTAATAAGTCCGATTGACTCTGCATAAGCATATAAAGCACTTTCACAAACATATGTTGATCTAAACTTGGACATTTCCCCTTCATTTTTTTTAGTATGCTTATATAAATAATCAGAAATTATAAGTTCGATTACCGCATCACCTAAAAACTCTAATCTCTCGTAGCACTCTCCCCCATTTTCATTAGCATAAGATGCATGAGTAAGAGCAGTCTCAAGAACTTTATTATTTTTAGGAACTCCATACTTGCTTAGATTCATGTTTATCACCACCATAACCAATTATACATTAGAGCGGCTGATAATGCTAGTTTTTTTAATTTCGCCTTTTAAAAAGTCAAATTCTGTAGTAATATTAAATAGGTGATAAATTGAAGAAGCTTTTAATAAAATTAATAAATATGTACCAGAAGATTCCAAAGAGACATTCTTACTGTAGATTTACTCCAACATGTAGTGAGTATATGAAACAATCAATTATATTGCATGGATCAATTAAAGGATTATTACTTGGAATTAAAAGATTATTAAGATGCCACCCGTTTGGAAAATACGGATATGACCCAGTGAAGGAGAAGTTATGAAAAAATATTTAAACTATTTACTTTTATTACTTATAATTTTAGGAAGCTCTAGTTGTATTAAAAAAGATGATTTTGATGGAATTAAAATATATACAACGGTTTATGCGATTGAATATATTACTGGAGAGTTATACGGTGATTATTCTAAAATAGAAAGTATTTACCCAGATGGCGTAGATGTAAAAAAGCATACAATTACAAATAAGAAATTAAATGATTTAAGTAAGGGAGACCTATTTATCTATAATGGTTTAAGTCAAGAAAAACAAATTGCGGCTACTTTAATTAATAAAAATAAAAAATTAAAGATAATTGCTGTATCTCATGGACTAGAAATGAGAAATGATGAAGCAGAACTATGGATCAGCCCATCAAATACACTAATGATAGCTCAAAATATAAAAAATGGTTTAAAAGAATATATAACAAACACAACAATAATTGATGAAATAGATCAAAATTATGAAAATTTAAAAATTGAAATATCAGAATTTGATGCTGAACTAAAACTAGTTGCTGAAAATGCAATTAATAAAAAAGTTATTGTTGCTAGTAGTGCTTTTGACTTTTTATCAAAATACGGCTTTGAAGTAATAAATATCCATGATAAAGATGAAGAAACCTCTACTACATCAGTAAGTAGAGCTAAAAACGCCTTTAGTAGTAATGAAAATTCAAGTATATTTGTTTTAGATTCAACTAACTTAGAAACAGAAGAAATAGAAGCAATGACTAGCCTAGGAGCAGAAATAAAAACTGTTCACTCACTTGTTAACTTAACTGACCAAGAGAGAGATGAAGGCGAAAATTACATGTCATTTATGAAAGCATTTTTAGAAGCAATTAAAGCCGAAGTATACTAAACTTCGGTTTTTCAATTGACTTTAAGTCATATTTATTGTAAAATCTACCTATAACTTGGAGCAGTACTCAAGAGGCTGAAGAGGCGCCCCTGCTAAGGGCGTAGGTCGGGTTTGCCGGCGCGGAAGTTCAAATCTTCTCTGCTCCGCCATTATGTTTATTAAAGTCTTATACAAGGCTTTTTTTATTTCAAAAATTTGACTGAAAGTCCTAATTATGGCATTATTTAACAACCAATGGGGGTTGGAACTACTAATATACAATCCTCTCGGATTGTTTTATTTAGGGGATATTTTATGAAAAAGAAAAAATCATTAGAACAAAAAATTTATGAAAAATTGGGAGTTCGCTCATTTAAAAAACTTGTTATAGGTGCAGTAAGTCTTCCTATTAAAATTTTTTGTAAAATTCTCCGTAGAGATTATAATGAAATTGACAAAACTGATGGTTCTAACTATTTTTTAAATACTAGAAAATATGGAAAAGATGCTCCTGAAAAGTTCATGAAAATGTTATGGTTCAGTGGCATAATTCATACACTTGGATTGCTTTTTACATATATTATTTGATAAAATCACCTGATTTAGTATATAAAATTTTTTTATTTAATACTTATCTTATTAAATAGTTATTGTGTTATGCTTCAGAGATATAACGGAATAAGAATCAGTAATTATAATAAAAGAAGAAAAGAACTAGATAAAAGGCAAGAAGAACAAGAAAATAATAATATAAACTCATATACTTTAGCTAAAACTAAAGAGCTTGATTATCATATTAAAATACAATCATCATCTTTAAAAGAGGATATAAAAGAACTTAAAGAATTAAGAATTACTGTTTTAAGTCTTAATAATCATGAAGAGTTAAACATTAATAATGGTGGACATACCAAGACTTTAACTATCAATAAGTAAAAAAACTTCATTTCTGAAGTTAATTTGCTTTTTTAACTAATGAATAACTTTTTTGATTATTTAATTCTTGATTACAAGTAGTAAGAATTTCAATTTTTATCTTACTATCATCAAAGACAAAATCAACTATATCATCTATTACTAAATTTATTTTTTCAATGCACTTTTCTTTTAAATTTGTATCTAAAAAAGGTATTTTATGAATAAATTTATTAGTTAAATCAGTTTGAGAATTTAAAACATATTCCTTTTGAGCATTTAACTCACGAGCACTAACGGTATTTAAACTAAGTAATCTTTGAGTTTTATAAACAATACTTAAAAGAGCATTTAATAGTGGATTTAACACACCTACTATAGATTCCATACTATATTTAGTTCGCTCATATATAGCAGCTCCAATATCAGCAAATTTTAAAACAATTCCCTCAAGTGATTTAGGTACTACCATATTAAACGGAAACATATGTGCTAAAATTGCATTTTGTTCTTTGTCATTTAACTCAAAGTATTCAAGTGAGTTATCAAGAGCAATTCTCGCATGGTTTTTTGTTTGATTAAATAGCTTTTCTTCTCCTAGTTCTTCATTAAGAAAAAAGTCATGTAAAAGAGAAGCTCTTGTTACAGATACATAATCAAGATTTAAATTAGTTGCTATCTTATATGCAATTTTAGCAACTCTTATTGAGTGATCGTATCTAGTTACTCCATGATGAGTTTCATCTTTTAGTTTCATATATTTTTCATTAGTTATAAATTCATTTAATATTTCTTCAAATTCCAAATGTCGTTCCAATTATTTAACACCTCAGATATTAATTATAGCACATTTAAAATAAAATATTAAAAAAAATATAAATTTATGATATATTTAATTAGTGAGGTATTATGATAGTATTTATTACAGGACCAATGTTTAGTTCAAAATCAAAAAGAATGGAAGAATATTACAGCAGTGCTACATATAATAATAGTGATGATGTTTTAGTATTTAAACCATCTAAAGATACAAGAGATGATGGATATATAGAATCTAGAAGCGGAAAAAGAATACAGGCTATTAAAATAGATAGTCTTCTTGAAATACCAAAGTATATTACTGAAAGTACTACTGACATATTTATTGATGAAATTAATTTTTTTGAAAATATCCCCGAAGAGCAAAATCTTTTAACTGGAGAATTCTTTATTGAAAGAGAAAAAAGAATTCATACTATTATTTTATTATTTGAATATTTAAATTATGAAAAAGGCATAAATATCTTTTTAGCAGGTCTTGATTTTAATTCAGAACGAAAACCATTTGGAATTGCTCCATTTTTAATTAATATAGCTACATCTATTGATAAATTAAATGCAAGATGTGTTAAATGTCCTGCTCCAGCAACTCATACTAACTATAAAGGTATTAAAGATGTTGAAGTTGTTGTTGGTTCTGATGAATATGAAGCACTATGTGCCTATCACTGGTTTAAAGCTCAAAGAGAAAAAGATCCCGAGTTTTTAGAAAATAACATTAAAAAACTTGAGTTAAAACCTTAAAATTTCATTTTTTTAGCCTATTTTACGGTAAAAAGCCAATTATATAGTAAAAGGTATTGCAAAATAACTAATTTTATTATAGAATTAAATAGGTTTCCAAGAACGGGCTTGTAGCTCAGCTGGTTAGAGCGCACGCCTGATAAGCGTGAGGTCAATGGTTCAAGTCCATTCAAGCCCACCATTATATGGCCCGTTGGTGAAGCGGCTTAACACACTGCCCTTTCACGGCAGCACACATGGGTTCGAATCCCGTACGGGTCACCAATTTGAAATCTAATCACTCAATAGAGTGATTTTTATTTTTTTTAAAAAAACAAAAAAACCACTCTTAAAAAGTGGAATGCTACCGCTGTGCGTTAACTCGGGTCTAGCCCTCCTTAGAAAACCAATTCAGGCTAAATAGTGAATTTCTTTACTGATGTAATAATTATAGCGAATCTTTTATTTTATTTCTTGAAAATTATAATACCAGCTATCATTATAATAAGTCCGATAAGTTTTGATATTTCAAATGTTCCTTTGTCAGTTCCAAAAAGAGCAAAGAATTCAATTGCATATGCCACTGTAACTTGAGCAATTAATATAAGCATTGTTGCTTCTGCTGGTCCTAGTTTACCAATACTTTTAATTACTGTAAAAGTTATAAAGGCTCCGATTACTCCACCTAGTAAATATAGTTTATTAGAGACACTGAAAACCGAGAAGATATTTTTAGTATCAAAAGCAAGCCAAATTATTATAGTCACTATAAGAGCACTTAACTGGATCCATATATTAGCACTCCACATACTTGATGATTCCATTACTCTGGTATTAAATACTCCTTGCACGCTCATTAAAAGCCCTGCTAGAAGAGCAAATGTTATTCCCACTTATAAAAACACCTCTTGTATAAAGTGTTCCCATTTTAAAATAAATAATTACAAAAAAAGATATCATTTAGATACCTTGTGAATAATTAGTTCTATTTTCTCTGATATTATTTCTTCGTCTATTGTTTCAGCTTCAATTATAAAATAAAGATTTTCAATATTGTTTTTTATTTCTTTGGTAAAGTGTTCACGGATTGCTTCTGCTTTAAAACGAGGTTTTTTTTGAGTGGTTTCGGTTAGATTAAATCCACTCATTTCATCTATTATTAGCTTTAATGAAAAACCCTCTTCTGTTTCAGCTTTTTTTATAAGGATTGGTTTAAATTCGTTTCCAACTTTAACATAATAACCAATTTCATATTTGGTTAATTCAAAGTCTTCTTCATGTATATATTTAATATGAGATCCTTGGAATAAATTTACATCGTAATTAAAACTAATTACTCCATCAAGTACCATTACATAGTCATTTTTACCACTAAACATATAGGTTTTAGTACTTTTCATTAAGTGGTTAGTTAAAAGTAAAAGAATAACTACTAATAATACTAAACCAATTATTATAGTTTTTAAATTATTTAATTTTTTTAGTTTTTTCATATTTACACACTTCTTTCATCTAAAATTATTTCTAAATATGATTCTTTTGTTATTTCCTCTCCTACTTCAATAGATGAGGATAAAACATTTCCAAATCCAGTTATATTATAAGGGATATTCATTAAATTTGCTAGTGTCTTTACTTCACTGCTCTTCCACCCTATTATATCAGGCATTACTTGGTCAGAAGAATTTGTTACTAAAAATACTTTAGACGTAGATATAACTGAAGTATCGTCTTTAGGAAACTGATTAATAACCTTATTTCCATTTCCGATTACAATGGGAGTTAAGTTTTTATCTATTAGGGCTTTTTTAACCTTTTCAATATCTTTATTTAAATAATTACTTAAAGTTACAATCTTACTTATATCTGTATCATTATCTCTTAAATCTAAGTTTTTATACTTAGCAATTGATTCAACAACACTTTTAACTATACTTGATAATACTCTTGTAGTATTATTAAAATCTTTAGCTGAAACATAAATAATATATTCTGGATCTTCTTTAGGAAAAGCTCCTAAAAATGAGCGGATATTTTTATTACCTCCACCTACATAGCGACCATTTTCAATATAGTTAGAAGTACCTGTTTTACCAATTAAGGTTGTTGCGTCAGTTTGGTATGCGGCTCCTGTTCTTCTACTATCTTCTCCGTTAACAGTTTCATCCATAAGTTCGATTAGTTTTTCGATAGTTTCTTTTTTAGCTACTTTTTTTAATTCTTCTCTTTTACCTTCATAGACAACTTCATTTGTATTAGGATCTACAATTTTAGAAATTATATAGGGTTTAAGTACAGTTCCATTATTAGTAAGAGCTGTCATTGCTTTTAAATTTTGAATTGGTGTTGTTGTTAGACCTTGTCCATATGAAGCACTTGCAAGTTCTGAGTCAGCAACTAATGATAATTTTCCAGAGTATTCACCAGGAAGCTCAATTCCTGTTTTTGAGGCAAAGCCTAGATCCTTATAAAATTCAGTTAAGCGGTCTTTCCCAACCCTTTGAGCTAGTTTGACCGCTGCTACGTTAGAAGAATATGTAAAACCAGTATCATAGGTAATATCTCCCCAGCCAATGCGGTTCCAGTCACTTATTGAGTATTTATCAACTAAAATAGATCCTGATTTATAGGTTTCTTCTTCATCATAATAGCCTTCTTCCATTGCGGCCATATATGAAAATATTTTCATCGTTGAGCCTGGCTCATATTCAAAAGATGTTAGAGGGTTATTATAATTGGTTATTTTAAGCACATTTGGATTAAAACTTGGTGATGATGATGAGCCTACTACTGCTCCTGTTTTAGCATCAAGTATGGTAAAGGTTGCCCAGTCAGGATTACTTTTATTAATCTCTAAAATAGCATTTTCAAGGTACATTTGAATATTAGAATCAATAGTTAAATGAATATCAAATCCTTCGGTTGCTGGATGGATCTCTTGAGGAGTATTAGCAATTGGATATCCATAGGCATCTTTTTCATAATAAACCGTTCCATCCTTGCCTTTTAACTTATCATTATATTTTATTTCAATTCCCATTTCGCCATTCATTTCATCATTTTCATTAGTTCTAGCATAGCCAATTATATATGAGGCAAAATCTCCATAGGGATAATCTCTTTTTGTTGTCGGAATAAAATCAATTCCGGGAAGCTCTAAGGCCTCGATTTCTTGTTTTTTTAGTTCGGTTAAGCCTTTTGCTGATGAGCCAAATTCTACTTGATAAAGACCTTCTAAACTTAATCTCTCTAGTAGATATTCTTCACTAATATCTAATACTTCACTTAGTTTTCTTGCAGTACCAACTTTATCAATAACATGTCTAGGTCTTGTGATATCACTTGTTCTTGATTCTGATAAATATGCAATTAAAGTATAGGAACTTACATCTTGTGCTAGTACTTCACCAAGTGAGTCATATATGGTTCCTCTATTTGCTTTTATTTTCTTTGATGCTGCTTTTTTATTAATTGCCATTTGTTTTAAATCAACACCATGTACAGTTGGACTTACTGCTATATATAGTATTCTTACAGATATTACTACAAATAAAAAAACAATTATAATTATAAACCAGCCATTTATTTTTACACAATTGTTTTTTCTTTTCACTTATATCACCATCTATTTAATTATTATAATGTTGTCATTATTATAACTCAAACCATGCTCTTTAGCAATATCTTGAATATTAGTAAGGCTTGCTAGTTCATTAATTTTCATTGTTAAACTTTCATTAATAATTTCTTGCTTTTCTAATTTTTCTCTTACTCTCTCTACTTCAATGTTACTTTTAGATAGTAAACTTTTAGAATATACAACTAAAACTGGAATAGCAAGAACTACTAATATTAAAATAAAGCTTAAGAACTTATCTAATCCGGTAAATTTTATTTTTTTCATGTTATAACCTCTCTATTATTCTTAATTTCGCACTTTTACTGCGACTATTTTCATTTATTTCATTACTACTAGGAGTAATGGGTTTTTTATTTATTAATTTTATTATTGGTAAATACTCTTTAGGTATTTCAGGAAGTCCCTTTACTATTTTATTTACCTCACTTTTTTCTTTAAAGATATGTTTTACGATTCTATCTTCTAAAGAATGAAAACTTATTACACATATTCTTCCACCTTTATTTAAAAGCTCGATTGCCTTATATAAAGTTTCTTTTAATACCTCTAATTCATTATTAACTTCAATTCTAATTGCTTGAAATATTCTTCTTTCGGGATGGTTTTTTAAAAAATACTTTAAAGGAACGGAAGATTTTATAATTTCTACTAATTCTTTAGTATAAATTATTTCTTTTTCTGCTCGTTTTTTAATAATGTTTTTAGCAATACTTTTAGAATATCTCTCTTCACCATAGGTAAAGAAAATATCGATTAACTTTTCATAGCTATAGTTATTAACAATATCTTTAGCACTTAGAGAAGCATTCTTATCCATTCTCATATCAAGTACAGCATTTTGCATAAAACTAAAGCCACGATCTTTTTCATCAATTTGAGGACTTGATAAACCTAGGTCAAAGATAATTCCATCTACTTTAGTAATATTTTCTTCAGCTAATTTTTCTTTTAAGAAAGAAAAGTTAGAATAAAAGATTTTAAAATTATTACTAATATTAGATAATACCTTCTCACTGTAAGAAGTTGCATCTTCATCTTGATCAAAGGCGAAAAGGAAACCCCTTCTTAATCGCTTTAAAACCTCTTTTGAATGTCCGCCATAACCGAGAGTAGCATCAACATAAATACCATCGGGATTTATATTTAAGCCATCTATAACTTCTTTTTTTAAAACACTATAATGTTTCATATTCACCTGATGTAAATAAATTTTCGGCTATGTCTGCTAAGTTGTCTTCGTTTTCTGATAAGAACTCACTCCATGATTTACTTGACCATATTTCAAGACGGTCATTTGCGCCGATTATAACGCATTCTTTTGTTAAATCGGCGTAAGTAACCAATGGGGAGGTAATGTTGATTCTTCCTTGTCGGTCGAATTCACATTCAGTAGCGCCTGATAGAAAGAATCTAGTGAAGTTTCGAGCATCTTTATTTGTAAATGGTAATGTTTTTAAACGAGATACTATTTTGTTCCAGTCATCAAGTGAATAAACAAAAAGACATTTATCAAGACCACGAGTTACAATAAACTTATCACCTAGCTCTTGTCTAAACTTACTAGGTATAATAAGCCTTCCCTTATCATCAACATTGTGATGATACTCTCCCATAAACATATAAATCCCCCACTTTCTTCCACATCATGCCACTGTCTACCATTATATTACAATAATAATTTAAATTAAGCAACCTTTTTCCACTATTTTTCATAACTTTTTTAGCTCTTTACATTTTATTGTCAAATAAAAACACTTAAATTAATAAGTGTTGTTATAAAGCTGGCATTAATACTATTCTAAAGGAACTGTTTGTCGCTGGATTACCAGCACTAAAACTAAAATCAAAAATTCCAGCATGAGATCCATTTTTATCACAGCCACCCCGGGCAAACCACGGATAATATTTATAAGGAAGTCTTGACCTGCTGCCATCCCAAGAGCCAGGAGTAATTCCTTCCCATCCATCACCAGCCCATCTTGCTGCACCACTGCTTGTTTCATAAACAGCATCACCATATTTTGAAAGGTCATATGAAAAACCGATTTCATTTAAATAATCTTTTTCATAGGTAAAATATTTATCAATATATTTGGGATTTATTAAAGCAATTTCATCACCATTATTAAAACCACTAATTCCAACCATATTATTATAATTAGCCATTACTCTTTCATAGGCACCGCCAGCCATATCATAGATTCCATAGATATTATAGGTAGTACTTGCTTTCATTCCGTTTTCGGTATCATATGAGATGCAATCAGGTTCATCAAAAGCATTAACTGAAGAGCCTGAGCACCCACTTACATAACCATTGTATGAATTGTTCCAAACTTCTTTATCTGCTCCATATTTAGATGCAGAAAGATATGCTACTGCTCCCCACTCAAGGTTAGTTATCAGATGAGTATCTACTTCATTCTTATTCCAGCCATAAATATTAGTTTTATCTTTCATGTTAAGAGATACTTCATAAGCCGTTTTAGTATCTATATTTCTCCATGTTAGAGTATTAGGTATTATCTTAGGAGTTAGACTACTGTTGTTACAATTTTCTGGATTTGAATCTTGATTACAAGGATGATTTTCTTCTGCAATGCTCGGTTCAAATTTAGCTATCCAAAAGCCTAACTTTTCACCATCAAATTGAAAGGCAGGATGAAGAAAATAATTCATGCTAGTATTATTATGTTGATAATTATAAGAACTATTTTGAATATCAGTTTTATCTTTAGAAATATTACTATTGCCTTTTAAAAACTTAATATCTATCGTGCCTCTATTATTATCATGATAACCACTTGTTATTTTATAGGCATATCTTGGTATCCAGACCCAGTATGAGCCATCCCCAGATTTTGCATTTGCCCATCTTTTTTCATTATAGTCATACCAATCAGAATCATCTTCAGTTGTTTCAGTTTCTTCGTTGTTTTCACCCCATTTAATAGGTGTCATTCCATTTAAAAGTACTGGATGGTTTACTCCTTTTTCTTTATTGTATCCTTCATATTTTTCTATATTTGTTATGTTATCTACTATATAAAATGTTAAAAATATTAATATAACAACTAAAACTTTTTTCATACTTACTCCTATAATATTATTTTACCATAAAAAAAGGGATTTTATTTTATTTTTGTAAACTGTGAGTTATACAAGTTAGCATAAAATCCATTCTTATTAATTAACTCTTTATGAGTTCCTTTTTCAATTATATTACCCTTATCTATAACTAATATTAAATCAGCGTTTTTAATTGTTGATAAGCGGTGAGCAATTATAAATGAGGTTCTTCCTTCGGTTAGTTTATCCATTGCTTTTTGAACTAACTCTTCTGTTCTAGTATCTACATTACTAGTTGCTTCATCTAATATTAAAAGTGGTGCATCTTTAATCATTCCTCTTGCAATTGTAATTAATTGTTTTTGTCCGGCAGATATACTTTCATCATCTTTTATTTTATAATTTAGACCTTTATTTAAAGTTTTAATAAAATGATCTAGTCCGATTACTTTACATATTTCTTCTACCTTTTCATCTTTTATATTCTTATTATTATAAACTATATTTTCTCTTATAGTTCCTTCAAACAGCCATGTATCTTGAAGTACCATGATAAATAAATCATGAATATTTTTTCTTTTAATGTTTTTAATTGATTTTCCATCAATTAAAATATCTCCACTAGTAATATCATAAAATTTCATTAAAAGATTTACTAAAGTAGTTTTACCTGCTCCAGTAGGCCCTACGATTGCAACTTTAGAGCCTGCTTTTATCTTAGCACTAAAGTCATTTATTATTAGCTTATCTTTATTATATCCAAATTTCACATTTTTAAATTCAACGGTTCCTAAAGTGGTTTTAGGATTAATAATATCATGTTTTGTTTCTTTAGGCATTTCTTTTTCATTTAAGAATTCAAAAACTCTTTCACTAGCAGCCGCTGCACTTTGAAGCTGTCCAAGACCAGTTGCTATTTGTCTAAGAGGTCCTGAGTAGATTCTTATATACATAATAAATGCAACAATAACTCCGAAAGATATTACATTGTTTTTAACTAATAAAGCTCCAGTTATGCAGACTGCGATATAACTTAAATCACCTGAGAAGTGCATAAGTGGCTGCATTATACCCGAGATAAATTGACTTTTTAAATTAGCACTATATTCTCTAAAGTTAAGTTTATTAAACTTTTCAAGTGATTCTTCTTTGCCATTATATACTTTAACTATAGTATGATTTGAATATGCTTCTTCTATATATCCAGTAAGATCACCTAGAGCCTTTTGTCTTTTATTAAAGTATTTTTGACTAATATTTATTAAGAAAAACATTAGGGCAAAACCACCTAGAGTAGTTATTATTGCAACGGTTGCCATAATTGCATTAGTATAGTACATCATAAATGTTGCAGCAATTAAAAGTACACTAGAGCTTACTAAAGATACAATACTATTTTGAAATGATTGATTAATAGTATCAACATCATTAGTAATTCTTGATAAAACATCTCCATATTCATTTTCATCAAAGTATTTTAATGGAAGTTTATTTATTTTATTTGAGATATTTTCTCTTAAGTCTTTAGATAATTTATTAGAAGCATCTGCCATAAGTAAACTTTGAATTAAACTTATTAAAGAACTTATAAAGTAGATAGCAAGTAACATTATAGATAAACTTTTAACTTTATCAAAATTTATCTCAGAAGTTTTTCCGATTACATCTATTAACTCACTAGTTTTATTAGGAGCTATAATTGTTATTACTGATGAGGTTATTGCAAGAATAATACTAATTATAATTACTTTATGATATTTCTTAGAATAATCAATTAAGTTTTTGATAGATTTTCTAAAATTTGTTGGTTTTTCAATTTTTCTATTTCCTCTCATTATAAATCCTCCTCACTTAACTGTGATTTAGCAATTTCTTTATAAATCTTACTCTTTTTTAATAGATTTTCATGATTATCAAAATTAATCATTTTTCCATCTGAAAGCACCATAATTTTATTAGAATGCATAATTGACCCTATTCTTTGAGAAACAATTATATTAATTTTGTCTTTGGTATATTTATTTAATTCTTTTCTTAATCTATAATCGGTATTATAATCAAGAGCTGAAAATGTATCATCAAATATATAAATTTCTGGTTTTCTTAAAATTACTCTTGCTATAGATAGTCTTTGTTTCTCTCCACCTGATATATTAGTTCCTGATCTAGCAACATGATAGTTATATTTATCATCGAGTTTATTTATAAATTGACTTGCCTGAGCTATATTAGTAGCTTGATCAAGTTCTTTTTTACTTACTTTTTTATTTCTTCCGTAGTTTAAATTTTCTTTAATGCTTCCACTAAACATTCCAGCTTTTTGAGGTACATAACCGATTTTTTCATAAAGCTCATCTAATTTATACTCTTTTATATTAATATCATCGATTAATATTTCACCGCTGGTTACATCATAAAATCTTACAAGCAGATTTATTAAAGTGCTTTTACCACTTCCAGTTGAGCCGATGATTCCAAGGGTTTCTCCTTTGTTTATTACAAAGGAAATATCTTTAAGCAGGTAATCATCGGCATCTGGATATTTAAATGAAACCTTTTTAAATTCTAACTTTTCTATTTTACTAGGGATAATACTACCACTTAATATTTTAAGGTCTTCATCTAATACTTCATTAATTCTTTTAGCTGAAACATTAGCTCTTGGATACAGCACAAAAATAAATGCCAGAGTAACAAATGACATTAGAATCATCATTGCATAAGTAGAAAAGACAATCATGTCACTAAATAATTCGAGTTTTAAGTCAGATCCATCTATTAAATAAGCTCCGACTAAATAAATAAGGATCGTTAGTGTATACATTACAAAGTTCATTACTGGCCAAAGTGATGACATCATTTTTTGAGTAAAGGTTTGGGTTTTAGTTAAACTTTCATTTACTTCATCAAATCTTTTAGTTTGATATTCTTCAGCATTAAATGCTCTTATTACTCTGATGCCCGTTAGGTTATCTCTTGATGCTCTGTTTAAATTATCTATCTCGGTTTGAATCTTTTTAAATTTTGGAAGTACTAAAGTTATTAATATAATAATATAAACAACTATTATAAATGTTGCTCCTGCAGTTATTAGTGTCCACTGTAAACTTTTATTTGATATTTTTAAAATTGCCCATATAGCTAATATAGGTGATTTTATTAACATCTGCATTCCTGTTGAAATAAATACTTGAATTTGAGTTGTATCATTAGTTGTTCTGGTTATTAAGCTACTACTTAAAAACATTTTTATATCTTCCATACTAAAAGATAAAACTTTATTAAATAGTTTTTCTCTAATTCGAAAAGAAAAAGAAGATGATACATAAGCTGATAAATAACCAACAATTATTGCCGAAAACAAACTTCCAAGAGCACATATAAACATATAAAAGCCGAGTCTTAATATATCATTTATAAGTGTTCCTTCAGTTCTTACTAATGCGGTTATTTCAGCCATTATTTCAGGTACTTTTAAATCTAAAAAGACTTGAAATAATATAAGTAAAAAAGCTATAAATATTAATAATAGCTCTTTTTTATTTAATTTTTTTAATATTTTAAACATAAAATCCTCTCTAACATAATTTTACCTCTTCATCAATATATGAAATACACATACTTGAATCGATTATTTCTTTAGTAACTGGATTTACTAATTCTTCTAAGTATTTTTTATCATAAAGATCCTGAAGAGTAATTTCATCTTTGCAGTCTTCTTTTAAATAACAAAGCTTTGCTGCTTCTTTAATTTTAGTATTAATTACATACATTAATCTTTCTTTGTGTTTTTTTTCTGCTTTATAAACAGAAACAGATATAATTAAAATTGATATTCCAATAAATAAATAGATTAAATAATTAACTTTAATTTTTCCCATAATAATCTTCCTTAAATTTATCTCTGTACTCTAATATATTATCATTTTTGATTGCTTTTCTTATTTCTTTAGTAATATTAATTAAAAAATTAATATTATGAATCGATAAGAGTCTTGCTCCAAATGTTTCATTTGCAACAAGTAGGTGTCTAATATAACTTTTGGTATAACTCTTGCATGTATAACAATTACAAGTTTTATCAACAGGAGTAAAATCTTCTTTATATTTAGCATTTCTTAAATTAATCTTACCATATTTAGTATATGCATGACCATGTCTTGCAAGTCTAGTTGGAACTACACAATCAAATATATCTACGCCTCTGATAACCCCTTCTATTAAATCGATCGGATCGCCCACTCCCATTAAATATCTTACCTTATTATTAGGTAAATAAGGAGTACTATATTCAACTGCTTTATACATTTCTTCTTTACTTTCATTGTCATTAGCAACCCCACCAATCGCATAGCCATCAAATCCTATTTTAACTGTTTCCTGGGCAGAATATTTTCTTAAATCTTTAAAATACCCTCCTTGAACAATTCCAAATAGACTTTGTTTTTCATTATTATGAGCAGCCTTACATCTTTCTGCCCATCTTAAAGTTCTCTCTAAGCTATTTTTTAAATAATTATAATCAGCAGAAGCTGGAGGACATTCATCAAAAACCATAGCAATATCTGAATCAATATTATTTTGAATCTTGATTGATAATTCTGGAGTTAAAAAAAGTTTGCTGCCATCAATATGACTTTTAAAAGTTACTCCATCTTCAGTAATATCTTTAGGTCTTGCTAAACTAAAAACTTGAAAACCACCACTATCAGTTAAAACAGGACCATCATAGTTCATGAATTTATGAATGCCACCGGCTTTTTTTATAATTTCATCACCAGGGCGAAGATGAAGATGGTATGTATTAGCTAAAATTATCCCTGCATCTAAACTTTTTATTTCTTCTGGCGAAAGAGTTTTAACAGTTGCCTG
>DUUS01000078.1 GCA_012841465.1 Mollicutes bacterium | reverse complement strand
TTGGTATCCAGGACATATGGCTAAAACCAAAAGAGAAATAAAGGAGTTAATAAGCATAATTGATATTGTTTATGAACTAGTTGATGCTAGAATTCCTTTTTCATCTAAAATAAATGATTTAAATAATCTTACTAAAAACAAAGAAAAAATATTAATAATGACTAAAAAGGATCTTTGTGATTTAAATATTACAAATAAATGGATAAAGTATTATGAAGAAAATGGTTATAATGTAATACTTGCTAATTTAACTAATAATGAAGATTATAAAAAGATAATTAATTTAACTAATAAATTATCCAAAAGAATAAATGATAAAAGAAAGTTAAAAGGACTTAAAGAAAAAGAATTAAAAGCCTTAGTACTTGGAGTACCTAATACCGGTAAAAGCACTTTAATTAATGTTTTAGCTGGTAAAAAGGTCGCAAGTGTTGCTAATAAGCCAGGAGTTACTAAAAACTTATCATGGCTTAAAACTAAACATAATATATTAATACTTGATACACCTGGAGTACTATGGCCAAAGTTTACTACAAGTGAAGGCTTTGCCCTAGCAGCAACTTCTGCTATAAAAACCGAAGTACTTCCTATTAATGAAGTAGCGGTATACATTTTAACTAAACTTAATATTTACTATCCAGAAAAATTAAAAGAAAGATATGGTATACCATATTTTGATGAAGAAAATATCGAAGATGCTTATAAAAATATAAGTAAACATTTAAATATAGCTTTAAAAAAAGAAGAAATAGATTATGAAAAAGTGAGTCACTATATTATAAATGATATTAAAAATGGGAATATCAAAGAAATAACATTTGATAGGGGAATAGAAATTGAACAAATATGAAAAAGAATTAAATAAAGAGAACATTCATATAATCTCTGGAGTAGATGAAGCAGGAAGAGGACCTTTAGTTGGACCTGTAGTAGCTGCTGCTGTAGTACTTCCTCCATATTATGAAAATGATCTTATTAATGATTCTAAAAAATTAAGTATTAAAAAAAGAAAAGAAATTTATGAAATAATAAAAAAAGATGCTTTAAGTATTGGTATCGGAATTGCATCAGCAAAAGAAATAGATGAGATTAATATATTAGGTGCTACTAAAAAAGCCATGCTAGATGCTATTGAAGATCTTGAAATGGTACCCGAGCATATTTTAATTGATGCCGTAAAGTTAGAAACTAATATACCTAATACTAGTATAATAAAAGGAGATGCTAAAAGTATTAGTATTGCTGCAGCTTCTATAGTTGCTAAAGTAACTAGAGATGAGTTTATGGACAGACTTCATGAAATGTATCCTGAATATGGATTTATTAATCATAAAGGCTATCCAACTAAAATGCATCTTGACAATATTAAAAAATATGGTTTACTAGATAATTATAGATTTACATTTAAACCAGTACAAAATTTAATTAGTGGGGATGAGGATTTTGAAACAAAGATTAGAAAAGCAAATATTTAAAAATAGTATTATTTTAACTACTTATATTTTTTCAGTAGAGTTAATTATTAGATATATTTTAAAACTACCAGTAAACTACTCAGTACTTAGAATATTAATAAGTAGTTTAATCCTTGGTATTTTCTTTTCACTTCTAATTAATAATAAATTTAAAAAAACAATTATAACTTTAATAACTACAATTATTTTAATCTATACCTGGTTTGAAACTAACCTTTATTTTTACCTGGGTTTCTTTATGGGAAGTGAAAATACTGAGCAAGGAATGAAAGTAATTGATTATTTTAAAGAGTTTTTTACCAGTGTTAAACCAAATACATTTCTATTATTAATACCATATATTATTGTTTTATTATATTATTTTTATTTAGAAAGAAAATTAAAAGAAAAAAAGTTAGAGAAAACAATATATTTTACCTTTGAAATAGAATCTATTAAAAGTAAGATAATAACTTATTTAATAAGTATATTAATAATAATAGGCTTATCACTTTTATATTTTTATACATTAAAGGCACCATATATGCAAAATAAACTTCAGCAAACAAGTAATATAGATTTATTTATTAATCCTGAAAATGCTAATTTAGCTGCCTCACAATTTGGAGTAGTTACTTATGGTTTATCAGATATACTTTTATCAAAATTCAATCTAAAAACTAATAATGAATATATTTACAAGTATGAAGAAAAAGAATCAATTCCCGAAAATGATTATACAAGATATGTTGATAATGATATATTTTATTTACTTAATGATTCTAAATATAATCAATTAAATAATTATTTTTTAAATAAAGAAATAACTCCTAAAAATGAATACACTGGTTTATTTGAAGGAAAAAACTTAATCGTAATATTACTTGAATCAGTAAATGATATCATTTTAAATGAAGAATTATACCCAAATATATATAAGTTATATTCTGAAGGATTTTCTTTTGAAAATAACTACTCACCAAGAAATGCGTGCGCAACTGGTAATAATGAATTTTCTAGTATAACCAGCCTTTATAGCATAAGTAACACCTGCACCTTAAATAGATATCGAAATAATACTTATTTTCATTCTTTATTTAATATGTTTAATAATGAAAACTATATAACTGGATCTTACCATAATTACTTTGATGCATATTATTCTAGAAAAAGAAGTCATCTAAATTTAGGTAGCAAAAGCTATCAAAATGGAAATGATTTAGAAATTAACCTAACTAGTGAATATAAAGAGTGGCCTAGTGATATAGATTTAATTGAAAAAGCATTACCTAATTTTATTAATGAAGAAAAGTTTATGAGTTATTTAATTACCGTAACTCCTCATCAACCATATATAGTAAATAGTGAGTATGGTAATAAATATTTAGATAAATTAATAGATTATGATTATAATATGGAAATGAAAAGATATTTATCTAAACTTTTTGAACTTGATGCAGCTATTGGTCTATTACTTGAAAAGCTAGAAGAATCAAGTAAACTCTCTGATACAGTAATCGTACTTTTTGGTGATCACTATCCTTATGGACTTAAAAAAGATAATCTTAATAATATCCTTCCATACGATACTAAAATAAATAACGAAGTTGACAGAACCCCCTTTATAATTTATAATTCAGAAAGCAAGGGAGAAAAAATATATAAGTATACATCACTTGTAGATATACTTCCAACGCTTTTAAATTTATTTAATATAAACTATGATCCAAGACTATATCTTGGAAATGATATCTTCAGTGATTATCATGATTTAGTAATATTTGCTGATGGCTCTTGGCAAGATAAAATAGGTTTTTATAATGCATCCCTTGGTGAATTTATACCAAAAGATAAAAATAATACTTATCATATAGATGAGCTTATAAGTGTAAATAAAAAAGTTTCTTTAAAATTAGAAATAAGCACTAAAATAATTAAAAACAATTATTTTGAGCATTTAAATAATAAAATAAAGGAGAATGAGTATGAGTAAGTTAGTAATTGTAGAGTCACCAACTAAAATTAAAACAATCGAAAAATATTTAGGAAAAGACTTCAAAGTAGTATCTAGTAAAGGACATATTAGAGATTTAAGTACAACTGGTAAATTTGGTTTTGGAATCGATATTGAAAATGGTTTTATACCAGAGTACAAATCAGCTAAAGGAAAAAGTCCAGTAATTAAAGAATTAAAAAAAGAAGCTTTAAATTCTGATTTTGTATATCTGGCAACCGACCCAGATAGAGAAGGGGAGGCAATCAGCTGGCATATTTATGATGCCCTTGGTCTTGAAGATGATAAGTATGAAAGAGTTGTTTTTAATGAAATAACAAAAGATGCAGTACTTAAAGCCTTTGAAAACCCAGGTAAAATAAATGATCACTTAGTTAAAAGTCAAGAAACAAGAAGAATGCTAGACCGCATTATTGGTTTTAGGCTATCTAACTTAATGCGTTCTAAAACAGGTGGTAAATCAGCGGGAAGAGTTCAAAGTGTCGCCCTTAAACTAATTGTAGACAGAGAAAGGGAAATAGAAGCTTTTAACCCAGAAGAATACTGGGAAATTACTGCTAAATTTAAAGACTTCGAAAGTAAACTTGATAAATACCAAGGTAAAAAGATTAAAGTAACAGGTGAAAAAGAAGCAAATGATATATTAGATAAACTATCTAAATCATTTGTAATCGATAGTGTAACTCAAAAAGAAATAAATAAAAAAGGAGTAATGCCTTTTACTACATCATCTTTAATGTCAACATGTTCAAATAAATTTGGCTATGGATCAAGTAAGACAATGAGAATAGCTCAAAAATTATATGAAGGATTAAATGTTGGTTCTGAAACAGTAGGTTTAATTACCTATATGCGTACAGATTCAACCAGACTATCACCATTATTTATAAGTGAGACATATAATTTTATATCAAAAAAATATGGAGATAATTATAAAGGACCTGTAAAAAAAGGAAAATCTAAAGATAATGTTCAAGATGCTCACGAAGCAATCAGACCTACATCAATTGAAAGAACACCTGAAAAAGTAAAAGATTATCTATCAAGTGATGAATATAAACTATATAGTATTATTTATTATAGAGCACTTGCATCACTGATGGCTGATGCTAAGACCCTAGCAACCACAATAATACTAGAAAATAACGGCTATACATTTAAATCAACCGGAAGCGTTCTAACCTTTGATGGTTACTTAAAAGCCTATGGTGCATATGTAGATTCAGAAGATGTAATCTTACCTGACTTTAGTACTTATAAAACAAATGTTATAATCTCTGAAGATATAATCCCAACCCAGCACTTTACACAGCCTCCAGCTAGATATACTGAAGCTACTCTAATTAAAGAACTTGAAAAATCAGGAATCGGAAGACCAAGTACCTATTCTAAAATAATGGAAACTATCAAACTAAGAGACTATGTTACTGTAGACAAAAGAAGATTTGTTCCAACTGAAACAGGTATTGAAACAACCGATAAACTTCAAGAATACTTCAGTAATATTATTAATGTAGAATATACTGCTAAAATGGAAGATGATTTAGATAAGATAGCTGATAATGAGCTTAATAATATCGAACTATTAACTAAATTTTATGATAAATTCACGCCACTTGTTGAAAAAGCATTTGATGAAATGGAAAAGAAAGAACCAGAACTTACTGGAGAAAAATGTCCAGAATGTGAACACGATTTAGTAATCAGAAATGGTAGATACGGAGAATTTACTGCTTGCAGTAACTATCCTAAATGTAAATATATTAAAAAAGAAGAAAGAGAAAAGATAGTAGTAGCTACATGCCCAGAGTGCACTCATGATATAGTTGAAAAACCAACCAGAAGAGGTAAAATCTTCTATGGATGCTCTAACTATCCAAACTGTAAATTTGCTCTATGGGATAAACCAAATGGAGAAAAATGTCCAGAGTGCGATAACTTAATTGTTGAAAAAGGTAAAACCATTAAATGCTCTAAATGTGATTATAAAAAATAATAGTTTAATTACTATTATTTTTTAATGCTAAATACTTGAAATAACATTAATAAATCGATACAATATATTTATAATACAAATAGGAGAGCTCATGAAGTATAAAAAATACATTATTATAACAATCATAGTTTTATTTATAACAATCATTAGCTACAGCTATGCTGCTTTTATAACTAAAATAGTAGGCTCAGAAGAAGGAACCACTTTAACATCAGGCTCTGGTATAGTTGAAATAAACTATGATGGAGGACCTGCAATAAATGTACCAGATATTTACCCAAGAGAAGAAGAGTTTTTAACTAAAGAATTTACATTAACTGGAAAAAACACCTACAACACAAAAATGGAATACCATATAATTTTAAAAATGAATACTAATACATTTAGAGATGGAGCACTAGCTTACACTCTAACCTCTGTAAACAATA
>DUUS01000077.1 GCA_012841465.1 Mollicutes bacterium | reverse complement strand
TTGTTTTGTTTATCATTTTTTCTGAATTATTATCTGAATTAAAATTATCATCATTATTTATTTCCGAATTGTTATGAGCACTTTTATTAAATAATGAAATATCAGATTGATTAATTACAAAGTAACCTATCATGACAATCATTAACAAGATAGCAGCAACAGGAATAAACTTTGAAGCTTGTTTGTTTTCTAACATTTCGGGCTGAGTTGATTCGGTTTTAATATTTTGATTGCTAGTATTTATATTTGAGACATTATTTTCTTCTTTTAGTTCGTTGATTTTACAAGTCGGACAATAATTTATAATTTCAGGGATTGGTTTACCACATTTTTCACAATTCATATTTACTCTCCAGTTAATATAAGAATAACAGAACAAAATAAATAAGCAACTATTCATAGCAAATATTCTCAATTAATATGTAAAGATCTTTATAATACATATTTTTAATTCGGCGGAATTCATCAGAATTGAAATTAATAAGTTTAAATATTGAAAACAAAAAATCAGATTATAGGTTTCTGATTTTTGTTTTGTTCTAATAAGAATATTTATTATTCACAGGTCATTCCTTGACCGTGATCATAGTTTTCGATTATTTCTTCTCTAGTGCTTTTAATAACAATATTATCACCAAAGACTTCTTTAATATCTGCATCACTCATATCTTTTACATTGCAAGAAAGAGTTTCGGTATATATTTCATCACTTATATCATTTTTTATTTCACAAGCAGCAATATCTTTTATTTTTTCTTTTTCAGTTTCAAAAAGTTCGGTTAGATAATCTAAATCTTCTTCTTCAAGTGGAGATGCAGTAATCCATTCTAACTTAGATACAACTCCTTCTTCAAAGGAATAATTTTCAGTTCTAGAATATCCACTTTCTAAACTTTTTTCACAAGTTAAGTCTTTGTTTAATTTTTTGTTAAAGCAACCTGTCGTTATTAAAACACAAACCATAATAAGCAAGATTTTTTTAAATCTTTTCATTAATATTCACTCCTTTCTTTTATTATATTTTTTATATAAAGATATAATCAAAAATATCTTTATTTTTGAGTTCTATAGTAACTACATAGATTCCTACTCCGGTAGATTCAAAAGTTATTTCTTTGTTTTTTAAATTATAATTAATGTCCCTAGTCTCATTGCTATGCTCATTTATAAAATTTAATATATTTATATCTTCGGTACTAATAAGTTTGATTAAAGTACCTTTAGGAGCTCTAACAAAAGCTGTATCAGTTTGGTTATATTTTATCTCAAAGAAATCAGCTGGACTAATAGTTTTATAAGTTTGATTTGATATTTTAACAGGGAGTGCGTAATAATGAGATATTTCTGTAAGCATATCATTAATTTCAAAAGAACCAGTAATTATTTTGCGGTATCTAGACATTTTTGTATCAGATGTAATGTTACTTACTAATCTTGCTTTATCTTCAGGAGACTCTATAATTGCTTCTAGCTTGGTTATTTTGTTATTTAAATATTTAACATTAACCTTATCTCCTACATTAAAAACATTTGAGTGAATTTTCATTTCTTTATTATTTACTTCAGATATCATAATTTCAAAAGTATCTCTTTTAATTATAGTAGCCTGCCCTTCGTGAACTTTGTTTAATACTCCAAAATAATAATAAGAGAGCAAACCTGCAAAGATAATAATTATTGATAAACAAATTCTTTTTTTCATACTTAACCTCATATTAAGTCTATCATAATTTATATATTTATACTAATATTTATTTACATCAGGTAGTAATTAAAACTAATATTAGAATTTACTTTCATTTTTATTTGTAAATTGGTAAAATAATACTAGAGGCAAATATGAAATATATAATTAATTTTAATCCAAGAATGATTAAGGAACCTAAAAACAAAGAAAAAAATATTAAATCAGTATTAGAAAGAGTTATTTATTTAACATTTATTGAATTAAGTAATGAAGGTTTAATTGATTTAGATATAATAAATAATCCTTTATCTTTTAAATGTGACCTTATTAGAGATAGAGTTTTAAATAAGTTAAACGACCTAAATTTGAATGCCACTCCATTTGAAGTTCAAAATATTTTAGATTGTGATGTACATGGACACTCTATTTTAATATTAGAAGATGAAGAAGAAATTTATTTAATAGATCCAAGCTATAGTCAATTTTTCTTAAAAGAAAATTGTCACGAAGATAAATATCTTATTAATCAAGAAAAGCAAATGGTTTTACTAACTCCCGATCCTGGATATTATTACCTAAATAATCCTCATCATATAAATATTGCTAGAAGGATTATGGAAAAAGGATTCATTAAATTAAATCAAAATACTGCTAAAGTATATTTTGATAGTTTTTATAAATTAAGAAGAGGATATAGTGGTTTTTTAGAAACTACTGGTAAGACTACAGAGTTATCTGGACAAACTTATTTAAATTCAATTTTAAAATTAAAAGAAAAAAGTAAAAAGAGCAGTTTTAAATAACCGCTCTTTTATAAAGTTTGAAAAGTATGTTAGAGGTATAAAACTTACTTTTGGAAATATTTTTCATTTTTACTTACCAAATTATCATTTGGTTTTATTTTTTTAGAAAGGTTATGATAATGCTTAGATTTTACATAATCACCCTTTTTGTAGTAGCAAACGGATAAATTTAGATATGGTATAAAATAATCGTAATTTGATTCATAAAATCCATTTTTATTAATTGGCAAAGAAAGTGCTGTTTCATACCAATAAATAGCTTTATCTATTTCTTCATTATTTACAAAATAATTACCGATTAAACAAACTGTTTTTCTTCGAGGCAGATCAAATTCAAATGTTTTAAATAAGTATTCTAGTGCCCTTTCGTTATTTTTTAAAAAGTAATAACAATTTGATATTAAATAACAACTATTAATATTATCTTCAATCCAGCCTTCTTTTGTATTTAAAAATCGTTTTAAAACATCAATAGAATCTTGATACATTTTATGGTCATATAATTCTCTTCCATAATAATAGAGGTTTCTTGGAGTAAAATGTTCTTTATTTTTTTCCATATCTTTATATATATTCAAATTACGTGAGCTTTGTTCAGTAATTTTTTTATCATGGGTTACGGCGATGTTTTCTGAAATAACATTACCTGTTGGCATTATAAATTCATGAATGCGGTCTTGCCACTTGTATTTGTTTTTTCTTTTAAATATTCTTTCTCTGAAATATGAAAATGTAGGGTTTCCATTATCATCAAAAGCAATATTATATTTAAGCATTACTATATCAATGTTTTTAGAAAGTGTATTTTTTAATTTTTTTAATTTTTTTAAATCACTAGGAAGAATAATATCATCAGCATCAAGCCACATGATATAATCTTTGGTCGCCTTAGAAAAAGCAAAATTACGAGCAGCACTAAAATCATCAATCCATTTAAAATCGTATATCTTATTAGTATATTTTTTAGCAATATTTTTGGTATTATCAATAGAACCAGTATCAACTATAATAATTTCATCGAAAAGTCCTGAGACACTATTTAAACATTTTGATAGATTTTCTTCTTCATCTTTAACAATCATACATAAACTCCAAGTCATGATTAAATTTTCCTTTCTATTTTAAGCATCAAGTTTTTTTACAGTCAATGTAGCATTGACATCTGAACCAAGGGTTAAGGTTGCTGCTAGAAGTGCTGAAACGGCTAAGTCTATTTCATCTCCAGCATTTAAAGATACAATCACACTTCCGGTTATTTCATCTTCAACTCCAATAGATAATAAGCTAGAAGTTACTGAGGCAGGTATAGCTGCTCCATTTACTCTTACAAAAGTGCTTAAAGCGAGTGCTAGAGATACACTACCAACTAATTTATAGTTGATTTCATAGTCACCTTCTAAGTCTACTGTGATTGAGTTGTTTGTAAGAGAATTTGTGGTATTAAAAGATGGCATCATATTATTAAATTCAATTTGCTGAGGTACTCCTATTAATAATGTAAGTACCTGAGCCTCGTCATTGTATAATCCACCATATGCATTTAATCCATTCGCTGGTCCTGTTGGACCTGTTGGACCGGT
>DUUS01000076.1 GCA_012841465.1 Mollicutes bacterium | reverse complement strand
TTATAAAGACAAAAGTGTCTTTTTTTTGTATAATGTATAAGAAGGGTGATAATTATGTTTGAATATATGGGAGATAGAATCAGTAATGCTATCAAAAATATTAAAGGTATGGGTAGAATTACTGAAGATAATATCAGTGATGCTATTAAAGAAATTAGAATGGCTTTATTAGAGGCTGATGTTAATTATGAGGTTGTTAAAGAGTTTACTAAAAGTGTTAAAGAAAAAGCACTTGGTTTAGATGTATCTAAAACTTTAAAACCAGAAGAGGTTTTTATAAAGTTGGTTAAAGATGAACTTATCTTACTTTTAGGAAGTGACTATGTAGAACTTGAAACCAGTAAGAAGTTTTCATCAATTATGCTAGTTGGTCTACAAGGTAGTGGTAAGACCACCACCTGTGGTAAAATAGCAGCTATGGTTAGAAAAAAGCATAGTAAAAAGCCACTTTTAGTAGCTTGTGATATCTACAGACCAGCAGCAATCGATCAGTTAGTTGAGATTGGTAAATCTCTTGGTATTGAAGTATTTACTAAAGGAAAAGAAAATCCTGTAGATATTGCTAAAGAAGCGGTTATTTATGCTAAAGAAAATAATTTTGATTATGTAATTATAGATACAGCAGGTCGTCTTCATATTGATGATGAATTAATGAGTGAACTTGAAAATATTAAAGAGGCAGCTACTCCTGATGAAACACTTCTTGTTATTGATGCAATGATGGGGCAAGATGCAATTAATGTTATTAAGGGTTTTAATGAAAAACTAGAGCTAACTGGTGCAATCCTTACTAAAATGGATGGAGATACCAAAGGTGGTGTGGCTCTTTCTGTTCGTCATTTAACTAATGTTCCGATAAAGTTTGTTGGTGATTCAGAAAAACTTGATGGATTAAGTGAGTTTTATCCAGAGAGAATGGCAGACCGTATTTTAGATATGGGTGATATTTTATCTATAGCCGAGAAAGCTAGTTCAGTAATTGATGAAGATGAAGCTGAAAACCTTGCTAAGAAAATGAAAAAAGGTAATTATGATTTAGAAGATTTTCTACTTAATATGAAACAAATAAAAAAACTAGGACCTCTTGAAAACATTTTAAAAATGATGCCTGGTGCTAGAAAGATGGGACTTAATAATATAAATATAGATCCTAAAGATTTAGCTCATGTTGAGGCTATAGTCCTTTCAATGACTCCCTTAGAGAGAAGAAAACCAGAAATACTTAAAATGAGTCGCAAACAAAGAATTGCTAAGGGTAGTGGCAGAAGTGTTGAAGAAGTAAATAGACTACTTAAACAATTTGAAAGTATGAAAGAAATGATGAAGCAAATATCTCGTGGTAATATGAATTTACCATTTTAATAAACTATTGTCATGACCATAGATTTAAGATATACATAAAATACACTAGAAAGGAAAGTGTATTTATGTTTAAATCAAATATGAATCATGGCTTTGGTGGTGGTTGCCATATGGATACAATGCCAGGAATGGAGTGTCCGCCAATAATGGAGCCACCTTGCGAAAATATAGTAAATCGCCAAATTAATCATAATGTTAAACACATTCAACCAATTCATACTAGAGTTATAAATCATCATATTTATCATCACTCATATGTACCTTGCTACACTTGTAGTGAAGAAAATATCATTTGTAATGTCTATGATATGAATCCTTGCTGTAAATAATGTGTACAATTTATATGTAAAGAGTGTATAATTTATAATCCTATAGTATATTAATATTGTAGGAGAGTGATAAATTGATTTATCCATCGATAGATAAAATTTTAAGTATGGTTGATTCTAAATATAAATTAGTACATATAGCATCAACTCGTAGCAAAGAAATGGGCTCAACTGATCATTATCAAATGCCTGATGAAGAATATAAATGTAAAAAAGATTTAGGTAGAGCTCTAGAAGAAATCGAAAAAGGCTTAATTAAGTATTAATTAGCTTTTTTTTCTGATAAAATATCGTATAAAATGATATAATAGATATATCAAGTTAGGAGATAAATCATGACTAGAGAAGATCAAGTAAAGTTTGATAAATTTGTAGAAGACAAAATTAAAGAAATAGATAGTACTATGGCTTTAGAGGGTATGCCACTCTCTAGTGAGTTTAAAGAAACATTAAGAAAGTGTTTTTATGGAATCACTACAACTGAAATAGAAAGAAAAAAAATAATAGAAAAGTATAAAAAAAAATATGGATAAATACAAATATGTATACGAGGATACAAGTGATTACTGCTATTCAAATACCGATATATTAATAAATAAATTAAATATCAATGATGATAATGACTTATACTTAGCAGAACAAGAACTTGTAGGTTTAAGAATTAAAGAAATAGTATTAACACCAGTAAAAGGCAATTTTGATTTTAGACATTTAAAAAATATACACAAATTTTTATTTCAAGATGTTTTTGATTGAGCGGGTATTCCTAGAACTTGTAATATTACTAAAACCAATCTATTTTGTTTAGCACAATATATTGATAGATCTGCTAAAGATATATTTGATAAATTGGCTAGAAACCACTATTATTTAGATTTAGAATATACCGATAAGCTGAAATCTTTAGCAGAGTTATTTGCGGATATAAATGCTTTACACCCTTTTAGAGACGGGAATGGAAGAACACAAAGAGAATTTATTAGTGGATTAGCAAAGGTTAATGGTATTAACTTAGATTTTAAATTAGTTGAAGGTACAGAAATGATAATCGCAAGTAGTGAAAGCACAAAAGGTGACATAACAAAATTACTGCTTTTGTTTAACAGAATTGCTAATTCTATACCGAGTGATGAACAGTTAAAATATATTGATCAATATATTTTAGACACCGAAATAAGAGAAAGATTAAAGAGCAACATTTAATATACTTTTCATGGTAAAATAATAGTTATGAGAGAAGATTTAAAATCAAACAATTTATTAATTAATGTATCAATGATAATAACCTGAGGATTTATGTTTCCACTTATTATTATGGGAAGAGTATTTTATGAAGCTACTCTTGCTAATAATGGTGCTTTTAAATTATTGTATATATCTTTAGGATTCATTCCTCAAATATTACTAACACTTGTAATGTTAGAAGCGTTTTTAAATATATTCTCTGGTAAATATAAAGAAACAGAAAGTTATTATAATACTAAAGCAGTTGGTTATTTAGTAATTTTGATTATTACAATTTTATTTAGAGTGTTAATTACTGACAGTACATCAATAGATAGAGAATTTATTAATTATTTTCCCTATCTT
>DUUS01000075.1 GCA_012841465.1 Mollicutes bacterium | reverse complement strand
TTTTTACATAACTCTAGTTTTGTTTTTTTCTTCTCTTATTTGTTTTGCTCTTTCAATTCTCTGCACTGTTAATTCTTCAACTAATTTTTTATATTCTAGATATGAGGTATGTTCTAAGGTTGTTTCCGCTTTAACTTCAGCATTTAAAAGTAAATTTGACATATCCACAATTATATCAATTGAGTCTTTTTCACTAGATGATAATTTTATAAAAAAATCAAAATATAATTTCCATGCATTGTAATTCATTTGGTGTGAGATGGTTTTTTCATTATCAATAGACAACATGATAATCTCCTTTCTCCTAATTACAATTTCATTATATAATAGATTTTAATTAAATTATAGGTTTTCACGAAAAAAATAAAATGTTTTAACATTTTATTTAGTACTTTCACTTAACATTTCATTTATATAGAAAATTTTTAAATCTTGTTTTTTTATTTCATTTAATATTAGGATTAAATTATCATTTGACAAGCCTTTGTTAATTAGGATTATCGAGCCACTAGTTATTTTATTTAAAACTTTATTTATATTATCATCGGTTTTAACTAGTGGATCGACTAACAAATATTTATTTTTATTGCAATATTCAACATTAGAATAATTTAAGATACATATTTTAGTATTAACTTTATGTTTATTTAAAAGAGTGTTTAAGTCACTGATATTATCAAGACTACGCTCTCCTAAAACATATTTTTTTGTTTTATCTATTTTGGTATTTATATCAGCTATGAGTGCATATTTAATATTATTTTCTTTAAGATAATTCTCAGCGTTTTTATTTTGATTAATAACTAAACTAACCATTCTCTTAATTGGATTACCTTTAACAATAATCTTTTCCAGATTATTATTTAATGATATTTCTGGAGCTATTTCATCATAAACTAAAAATGTTTCATTAAATGAACCTATTTCATTCATCTTAGCAAGGCTTTTTCTCTTATCAACAACCCTTCCATTAATACCTGGGATAATTGTATTGTTTTCAATAACTGCATTTACAGGTTTGGTTTTATAAGAGTTTTCTTTCTTAATTATTTCAAGCATAATGGGATTTTTATTTTCCATATGAATCATAATCTTTTCAGTAAAGTAAAAGCTTAAAGTAATAACAACAATTAGCATTAAGTATTTTAAATATTTCATAAGTCACCAATAAATATTATGATAGTAATCTTTTTTTATTATTTCTTTTTGTCACTATCATTATTTTTAGGAATATTATTACTAGCCATTGCTAAGAAACTTACCTTTTCAGCAACTATATCGGTAGTGTATCTCATTTCTTTGTTTTGATCTTCGTAAGAAGAGGTTCTGATTTGACCACGAAGACCAATTAAATCACCTTTTTTACAATACTCAGCAGTGCGAGAAGCAATGCCTTCCCATAGTATACATCTGATAAAATCCGCTTCATAAATTCCTTCACTGTTTTTATAACTTCTTTGAACAGCTAAGTTTATTGCCATTACTTTTTTTCCTGTTTCAGTTGTAGTTGCTTCTGGATCTTTAGTTAAGCGACCAATTAAATATACTGTATTATACATAGTTTCCTCCTTTCTTAATCTACTTTTAACACATATATTTAATTAGTACAAAGCTCAGATTTTGAAAGTTTTATTGTTGAAAATTACTGATTTTTAAAAACTATAATAGTAGATATTAAAAAACTGAAAGTTTTTCATTTCAGTTTTTTATAATTCGTATAAATCAATTTATTTTTAATAAACGGTTAAGCTCGATTGCATATTCTAGCGGTAATTCTTTTTTAAAGTCAGCAATAAAGCCCATTACAATGAGTTCACTAGCTGCATCTTCACTTATTCCTTTGCTTTTTAAATAATTTAATTTTTCTTCACTAATTTTAGATACAGTTGCTTCATGTTCAAGAGAACTTGAATCATTTAAAACTATATTTTTAGGAAAAGTATCACTTTTAGACTTATTATCAAGTAAAATAGTATCACATTTTACGATAGCTTCACTATTCTCAGCACCATTACTTATTTTAACTGTTCCTCTATAGTTAGATGTTCCTCCAGATGAAGCAATACTTTTTGATATGATGTTACTTTTAGTATTTTTACCAAGATGAATCATCTTAGCACCAGCATCAAGAACCTGGCTATCCTTAGCATAGGCAATACTAATTGAACTTGATGATGAGTAGTCACCTTTCAAAATACTTGATGGATATTTCATCGTAACTTTACTTCCAATATTTCCATCTATCCATTCCATTTTTCCATTTTCAGATACAATGCTTCTTTTAGTTACTAAATTATATACATCTTTAGACCAATTTTGAATTGTTATATATCTACATTTAGCATTTTTAAGAACAAAGATTTCAACTACTCCAGCATGAAGAGAATCTTCTGCATATTCTTCTGCGGTGCATCCTTCAATATAAGTAAGCTCTGAGTTTTCATCAACGATTATAATAGTTCTTTCAAACTGGCCCATAGTTACTGAATTTATCCTAAAGTAACTTTGAAGCGGACGGTCTAACTTTGTATTTGGAGGAATATAAATAAAAGATCCTCCACTCCACATTGCTCCATTTAATGCGGTATATTTATTTTCACTATAATCGACTAATTTATTAAAATATTTTTTAAAAAGTTCTGGATATTTTTTAAGTGCATCATCAGTACTTAAAAATATTACTCCACTTTCTTTAGCATCTTTTCTTAAATTATGATAAATAACTTCGCTTTCAAGTTGATTATTAACTCCTTCTAAGTATTTTTCTTCAGCAGATATTACTCCTAAATTTTTAAAAGTTTCTTTAACTTCTTTATCTACATCTTTCCAGTCAGTTTTGGCTTCATCAATTTTCTTATAATATGTTAAATTATTAAAATCAATATCTAACTTTGGACCAAAATCAGGATTGTCTAAAGAAATAAATTTTTCATAGGCTTTTAATCTAAAATCAAGCATCCACTTTGGTTCTTTTTTTAAAGAGGATACTTTAGTTATTTTTTCCTTTGTTAATTTCATCTATATATTGAGATAAATCTCAATTACACCACACTTTCTTATCTATTTTATCATAAAGGTAAGTAAATTTATATAAGGTAGATTAATGAGTGCATGACACGTCAAATGCTCCTGGTGGAGGGTTACAATTACTTCCACAACATTCATAACTACCTCCGCCATGGTAATAATAAACACATATTGGCCAGCACGCTGTAGTGCCCTGACTTCTAGAACTAGAAGTCACTGGATTAGTATATCTTGTAGTAACAACTTCATCACCTTTAGTACTTCTTGTTGATTTTGTGGTTTCTTCAGTTATTGGCTCAGTCTCAGGGGTGCAGTCTACCACTTGATATGAAGCACTACCCGTTGGTTTTGTTCCATCACTGTTATTTCCTGTGAAGGTAACAGAAACAGATCTACTACCATAACTACT
>DUUS01000074.1 GCA_012841465.1 Mollicutes bacterium | reverse complement strand
TTTTCTAAATTTGTAGCATCTTTAGTAAGTTTTAAATTAACTGTTTTTTCTTTTCCACCAATAACTTCTAATTTACCAAGGTCTGCTTTGGTATCTAAAATTATTTTAATTTTAAAATTACCAAAACCATAATTAAGAAGTTCAACAGTATCATCAGTTCTTGCTTTAGTAGTTGGTGCTTTCATAACAACACTTATCAGTCTCATGTTATTTCGCTCTGCTGATGCACTTAGGCAGTAGCCTGCATCACTAGTAAATCCCGTTTTAAGTCCATCTACTCCACTATAGTATCTAATTAATTTATTAGTATTTACCATCCATGTAGATGTTCCATCAGGTTTATTTAAGTATTCTTCATAAATAGTTGTATATTTTAAGACATCTTTATGTTTTAATAATTCCCTGCTTATTCTTGCCATATCTTTAGCTGATGAGTAGTGACTTGATTCATCTAGTCCATGAACATTCATAAAGTTTGTATTAGTGCATCCGATTGCTCTACATTTTTCATTCATTTTAGCAACAAATGCGGTAGTTGATCCACTGATATGTTCAGCAAGGGCAACAGAGGCATCATTTGCACTAGCAATAGCTATTGCTTTTAATAGCTCTTCAACGCTCATGCTACTTCCTGCTTCTAAGAACACCTGACTTCCACCCATTCTAGCAGCATTCGGACTTACTACTACCATATCACTAAGTTTGATTTTTTCATCTTCTAGAGCTTCCATAATAAGTAGCATTGTCATTACTTTAGTCATACTTGCTGGAGAGAGTTCTTCATCACTATTGTTTTCATAAAGAATGTTCCCGCTTGAGTATTCCATCAAGATTGATGAAACTGAATTTTTTGCAAGCTCATTTGCATTTACTTTTACTGGAATCAGTAAAAGTAATAATAGAATAATAATTTTTTTCAAATAACTTCACCTATCAAATATTATTCTAAATGATAAAAAAAATACTTAAGTTAAAAAACAAGTAATTTTTTCACTTGTTTATCTTGCTTTAGTATTTTCTTTTTCTTTTGTACTTTGATATCTATGTAACATTATTTGATTAACTTCTTCAATTGATAAATCTGCTTTTTCTTTTAAATAATTATACATCTCTGTTACTTCATTATAAAAGTTTATTGGTGATTGATTAGTAGGTTTAACTAGAACTTCAGAAAACATTTTGCTACTACTTTCAACGACTTTACCACATGATATGCATTTGCACATCCAATAATTTCTTCCTTCAATATTATCATAGTCAACTTGTAATTGTACAAATAAATCATGATTACATAAAGACATTTCGATTTCTTCTTTCATTCTTGATAGTTCATCTCTAGTATTAGTTAAATCTTGTTTATCCTTAAGTAATCTACCATATTCTTTTACCTGTGGTATTTGTTCTAATTCTGATAATCTTTCATCGTTTGTATTAATACGATCACTAGTCTCTCTTAACTTTTCTTTTAATATTTCAAGCCTTCTTGACAACATAAATTTCTCCATAGTATTTCCTTTCTTATTAATTATTTATTATACATTAGAATTATCTTTAGTCAATAAAAAAGGACTTAATGTGCGTAAGTCCCGTGAATTTTTTCAAGTTGTTCATTTGTAAGTGTATCTACTGTCCAGTTATTGTTTATTTTAGTTAAAGTAAAATCGATTGTATAAGTTACTTTATTTGATGCTTTACCAAGTTCATCAATTCGATGTTTTAAAGCAAGGTCTGGATCGTATTCTCCATCATCTCCATAAAACTCTTCTTGATTCATACCGATATAATCATTAATATCATTTTCTGCTCCATAGTAGTCATAGACTTTTATTTCTACGGTTACTATAGCGGTATCTCCATCAATATGTTCATCTTTTATTTCATATTCTAAATCTGAGTATTGTCTTAAGTAAACTTCTCGGTATCCTTCTAAACTGTCTTCATCTAAGTCAAGTGCATCAAGATAGTCTCCTAGTTCTATTTTAATTCCTTCTGAGTGATTATTGTATCTTTTTAATAATTCGGTTACTTTAGATTTAGGAGTATTTCCTAAAGTACATCCTACACCTAGTAGTAATAATCCAAATAATAACAATATTTTACTTTTCATTTAAATTTCTCCTTGTTTATAATATGGATACATATTTTAAATTTATACATAATATGTTAAGATTAAGTTGGTGATATTAATGAAAAGAATGGTATCTGGTATTAAACCAACAGGAAATCTAACTCTAGGAAACTATATTGGAGCAATAAAACAATTTGTAGAGTTAAATAAAAATTATGAATCTTTTATTTTTGTAGCTGATCTACATGCTATTACTTTGCCTCAAGAACCTAAGATATTAAAAGAAAAAATAAAAGAAATAGTTGGTATTTATTTAGCTTGTGGTCTTGATAGTAATGACACATATATTTTTATTCAATCAGAGAATATCTATCACACTTTAGTATCATGGATACTAGAGTGCAACAGTTATATGGGTGAGATGAGTAGAATGACTCAATATAAAGACTTAGCAAGTAAAGAAAAGAATATAACAACAGGCATCTTTACTTATCCTATTTTAATGGCATCAGACATTTTAATTTATGATGCTGATGTTGTTCCAACGGGAATAGATCAAAAACAACACATTGAACTTACAAGAAACATCGCAATAAGATTTAATAACCGCTATGGAGATACTTTTAAAGTACCTGATGAGGTTATTCCTGAGTTTGGTTCTAAGATTATGAATCTTCAAAATCCACTTGATAAAATGGGCAAAAGTGATGATAATCCTAAAGGTAATATTTATCTTCTTGATGATTTAAAACAAGTAAGAAAAAAAATAATGAGTGCGGTTACTGATAGTGACAATACTATTAAATATGATTTAGATAAAAAGCCTGGTATTTCTAATTTAATTACTATATATTCATCTCTTACTAATAAATCTATAAAGAAAATCGAAGATGAGTTTAAAAATTCAAATTACGGAGATTTTAAATCTAAAGTAGCAGATGAAGTAATTAAATTACTTGAAGATATTCAATCTAAATATAATAATATAATAAATTCTAATATTATTGATGAAACACTTGATAAAGGACTTATTAAAAGTGAAAAAATAGCCAAAGAAAAAGCTTATCAATTACTTAATAAGCTTGGTCTAGGAAGATATTAATCTTCCTTTTTTTCATCTTCAATTTCGTTTATTAAAGTTGTCGTAAATACAGATAAAATATATTTACCTATTTCTTCATCTTGAACTTCTTTTAAATAAGACTCTCCGTCTTTAATTGTTTCTTTAAAGATAACAGCATCAGCAGTTATTTTTTCTTTATCATCTAGTTTATTTGCCAGAAAGTACTTAATATCATTTTGAACTGTTTCATCAACTAAATAATATTTATTATTATTTTCTAGCTGAACCATATTTCCTATTTCCATTATCTACTCATCCCTTTTTCTGTAGTTAACTCTTTTTCATTTAAATCACTTAAAACTTCTTCTAATTCTTCTTTAGTTTTCGCTTTATCTTCATCAGTAATTTCTTTAGAATTTCTGATATTCTCTTTTAGTTTCTTAAAGATAGCATCAAATAAACCTTTAGAATCTTTTATATCAAAACGGTCTCTAAGTGATGCATAGATCCAGATAGCTGCTGATACAAATGCTACAGGAGTGAAATAGTAAGCACCAATTAAACTCACTAGAGCAATTCCTTTTAATACTTTAGACCCTAGTCCTGGTTTAAATTTCTTAACAACCTTTACCTTTTTACCTATATCTTCGTTCTTAGTATACTTAGCATCGATTATTTCAGGTTCTTCAGTTATTTCTACATTAAGATCTTCTTCGGTATTATCTATTATTTGGGCATTTTCCTTTGTTGCTTCCTTAGAAAGCTCTTCTTCTTTTACTATATCAAAGATATTAAATACTGAAGAATCATACATAGCATCAAATCCTTCAAGTTTATAATGCTGAATACCATTTATAATTTTAACATCTTCAACAGTATAGTTTTTTCCAACTTCTAATATATCTGTATCTGGAACAGTTTCCCCAAGCGGATTTTTCACATTTCCATTGTAAACGACATTAAACTTTTCTTCATTATCAAAGATTTTATTTAAATCACTTGTTTCAAGTGGTTTTTCTTCAATTGCATCTAGTTTTACTTCTTCAATTTCTTTTTCTTTTATTGGTTCAACTTCATCGCTTTTATCTTTTACATTCGTTTCTTCAGTTGATTTTTTTTCTTCCTTTATTTCTTCTTGTTTTTTATCTTTTCTTTTAATATCTTTATACGAAATTCCTAAGTCCAGAGATAATTTTTCATATCTATTTTGATAAGTTTTTCTTTTAGATAAGTCTGCTTTATAATTGGTACATATCTTAGCTATTTTACTAAATGCATCAATCATATTTTTCTTTACTTGATCATCTAAGTTCATTCTCATTATTTCTTGATATAAATCATTAAATTCAATTACTAATTCATTAATCTTTTCATCAGTTAAATTAACATTACCACGAGCAGTAATATTTTTAGCAGCCGTAACTGCTTCTAAATTAGGACCATTATAAATATTAAGTAATCTTTTATATTCTGTCATTTTTTCTTCTGAACTTATTTCTGTATTATTACTTAAATTAATTATTTTTTGATAAGTTTTTTCTCTGTTTTCTTCTGCTTCTTTTACTCTATCAATACTTAAAACAATACCAGCCTTAACTTTAACTTCATTTAATAATTTATTAAATTTATCTATTTCGGTTAAATTATTTCTTTCATCAACTACTTCAGGAGCTTTAGTATTTTCTTTCATATATTTAGATACTTCTTCTAAAGCAAGTCTAATTTCATCTCTAAAGTCTTTTGAAAGATTTTCGATATCAAATGAATCTAGCTGATGTTTTAAATTCATCAAAGTTGTAAAGTTAGTTATTGGAGTATCATCTCCAGAGCCTATTCTTTCAGTTAACTTAGTAACTTTAGTAAAATCATCTATCACATAATTATTGTTTTCAATACTTTTGATAAATGAATGGATTTTACTAGCCCTTTCACTTCTTTTCTTTTTTTCTAATTCTAAATTCATTTTAAATCTCCTTCTTTATTACATTTATTTTAATAAATCATCAAAGTCACTTTTGTTTAATTTAGATATTTCAATATCTTCTGCTATTTTAGATTCATCGATATTATAGCTTGTTGTAAGTTCTTCAATTAATAGTTTATTATTCTCAACTAAAGTAATTCTAGTATTAATTCTTTTAATTAAATCTTCAATAACTTCCTTAACTCTAAAATCAATATCTTCTAAATCTTCATCAAGTGAAATCTCTTCCATATTATCAAGAACACCTAAGCGCTCTAAATATCTTGGATTTAAATTATTTCTTTCAAGAATTTTATCCATATTACCTGAAAATTTAATTATTTCCGCTAATAATTCATCAAGCTCCTTATTAATTGTTTTAATTCTAACTGCTGCTAGAACCCTTTCTGTAGCCTCTTTTTGCTCAGTACTGTCAAATAGTATATCCTTTTCCACCTTTTATTCTCCTTCTTCTATTTCTAACTCTCCAGCATGTCCATTTATAATAATATTTAAATGGATTTTACTTCCGAGTGCTTCATTTGGTAAATTATATATTGTTGCATCAGCAACCCAAACTCTAAGTGAGTGCCATTTAGTCTCACCTGGTTTAAGCTCATTTTCAAAAATCATATTTTCGGCTTGATTACCAAGTAAGTTAGGGCCTAAATCATTAAGTTCATATCTTATATAATTATGACTTAGTAAATTATCCTCTGGAAATGATGGATTATTATCAAGAGTAATCGTATATCTGTATGGAACACTTCCAGTATTATCAATCGCAAAGGTATATAAGTTATTAGACTCTAATATTGCTAGGCTATCTGTCATTGGTTTAATTTCAGATACATTAATGGCAGAGCCATTAGTGTAAGTTATTCTTAAATCACCTACATCAAGAACCTGAGCATTAATATCAGTTTTAATATCCAAAAAGAGTCCATATGAAGAACCCACAATTGTTATTACTAATATAAAAACAGTAACCATTGATATTATAAATCTTTTCTTCAATTGTTTTTTTATGTACATTTTAAGATCACCATACCATCTATTAATAATTCTACCCCAAAGAGAATAATAATGCAACAATTTATTTGCATTTTACTTTTTTCTTTGGTACAATCTATATTGTAATTTACGGAAGGAGAATATTTAGTGCCTAATATTAAAAGTGCTAAAAAGTCAGTAAAAACAAATTCTAAAAAAAGTGAAACAAACACAGTTTATACAACAAAGGTAAAAAACTCTATTAAAAAAATTGAAAATGCAGTAAAAGAAAATGACAAGGAAACTGCTAATACTGAACTTAAGAAAGCTTATTCAAATATTGATAAAGCAACAAGCAAAGGTTTAATTAAACAAAATGCTTGTGACCGCTTAAAAAAACGTTTAAATAAAAAGGTAAAAGAAATCAAATAGAGTTTCTTTTTTTTTACTTTTTTGTTATCATTAAACTAGAGGTAACCTATGAAAAAAATATTTATAACACTATTTACTTTAACACTACTATTTCTACTCGCAATAAACTTTGACTACATAACTGATGCATTTTCTAATCTACTAAGACATAACCGAACCGTAATTATAACTGAACCTAATTTATATCATAAAAACACCTATTATAAATTTGTAAAACAATCAGAAGATTATATACCATATAGTAGACAAGACCTGGTAGATATATTTTTCTCAATTCTAAATAATGGTTATGAAAAATTTACCTTTTACTGTCCTAGTGAATACAAAGACTGTATTAAAGATGTTAACTCAATAAGCTCTAGTTCATCTACCCTAACCCATATAAATAACTTTGTTGACCCCTTTAATAACTTTAGTAGTATTAAAGTAACCTATGATGAAACTGGAGAAATAACTGTTGAAGTAACTAAATCATATACTGAAGAAGAAATTATAAAAATAAATGAAAAAGTAGATGAAATAATAAATAAAGAACTTAATAGCAGCATGACCCTAGAAGAAAAAATATTAAAAATCCACGATCATATTATTAATATAACCAAATATGATCAAGATAGACTCGATGGAATCATAAAATATAAATCAAATATAGCCTACGGTCCTCTCTTAGAAGGATATGGAATATGTGGTGGCTACTCTGATGCTATGGCAATCTTCTTAAACAGATGGAACGTACCTAACTTTAAGGTAGCATCAAATACTCATATATGGAATGCAGTTTATATTAATAATAAATGGCTACATCTAGACCTAACCTGGGATGACCCAGTAAGTATAAATTCAGATAAAAATAACTTAATTCATAAATTTTATCTAATTGATACTGAAACCCTAGAAAGTTATAATATCGATGATCATGAATTTGATAAAATCATTTACCAAGAACTTTTAAATTAATAACCTTAAACTCTTTATTATACTCATAAAGAGTTTTTATAACGGTTATTATCGGAACCGATAATATCATCCCTATTACTCCAAAGAAGTACCCAAAGATAATTAAACTTAAAATAATAAAGATTGGATCTATTCTAACACTCCTACTCATAATATAAGGATTAATAAAAGCACTTTCAATAATCTGAATCATAATAACTATAACAAGTACTGTAACACCTAACTTAACACTAACATTAAAAGCAACTATTACCGCAGGAGCACCACCTATATAAGGACCTATAAAAGGAATTATATCAAAAATTGATATAACAAAACCAAATAAAAATGCATAAGGAAGTCCTACTATTCTAAAACTAATAAAAGCAAGTATAAAAAGTACTATAGTCTTAATAACTGTACCTCTAACAAAAGCCTTTAAATTCACACTAATATTATTAATTAAAACACTGCAAGTTCTTTTACTTAAAAAAGAACTTATTTTCCTATGATTAAGAAGTAAAAAATAACTAATAAAAACACTATAAAATATATTTAAAACAATATCCTTAACATTAATAGTATATTTATTTAAAGAAGAAATAATCTTAGTACTAATAACCTTAAAATCAATATTATCTTTAATACCCGGACTAAGACTACTATACATATCAACTACCTGTGGTATTAAACTTCTAACCTCAGTAATTATAATAGGTATTAAAAAATAACCAATCGAAAATAAAATAAGCACACCCAATAAATAAGTAATTAAAATCGCTAATCTTTCTTTAAAATAACCCTTAAAGAAAAACATAACTGGCTTTAATAACCAAGCAAGACCATAACCAAAAAAGATCGGTGATATTAAAGTCATAATCGTATAACAAAAACCAAGTATCTGAAATTTCTCAATAATAAAAATTGCTAACAATATATTAACCAGCAATAAAGCAATCTTTACAAGTTCATTTATCTTTATCTTTATCATTAGTTATATTATTAGCAATTTACAGTGTACTTATACAAATTATATTACAACATAGGGATCAGAAGAAGTTCCGGTTCCACTTATTTCAGTGTTTGAGTTCAGATTTAGAACTCCGCGGGCCGACCAAGAGACAGTAGCATTGCTATTGCGGTAAAGGGTGCCATTAGTGAGCACACTCCATGGATAGGCAGAACCCGAAAAGAGGGCAGGGCTTAATAACCACTGATGCTCTCCTGTATGTAAATAATTAGAAGTGTTATTAGTACCTTGTAATAATCCAGCAAGAGAAGCTTCATCGGCGGTTAATAGTGCTATTGGGTAGGTTAAAGCTCCGTTTCCTTTTTCGGTTTCTATTACGGTAAATCTATCTTCTTTACGAGAACATTTTAAACTTGGAGTTTTATTGGTTTGAAGTCTATTATATGGACCATAATGTGTTGTTCCTCCCCCGAAGCCATCACCACTTTGAATTGTGCGATCAGCACAAAATATGGTATCAGATAGATATTCTTCATATCTTGTTCCTTTTATATTGTTTTCATACCAAGTATCAAGTACGGTTTTAATAGTACTATCTTCTTGATTTTTATGAGCAGCTTCGGGACTTGTACTATAT
>DUUS01000073.1 GCA_012841465.1 Mollicutes bacterium | reverse complement strand
TATATGTATGGAACATATAGTACAAGTCCCGAAGCTGCTCATAAAAATCAAGAAGATAGTACTATTAAAACCGTACTTGATACTTGGTATGAAAACAATATAAAAGGAACAAGATATGAAGGATATCTATCCGACACCATATTCTGCGCTGATCGCTCAATTCATAGTGGCGATGGCTTCGGGGGAGTAGAAACCTATTACGCTCCATATAATAAACTTCAAACAAATAGAACTCCAAGTTTAAAATGTACTAATCCAAACGACCGCTTTACCGTATTAGATACCGACCGAGGTAACGGAGCTCTAACCTACCCGATAGCCCTTTTAACAGCCGATGAGGCCTCTTTAGCTGGGCTTCGATATAATGCCACTAATAACACTAATTATTTGTATACAGAACAAAATTACTGGCTAATAAGCCCTGCTCGTTTTTCTGGGTCTGCCTATCCATGGAATGTGAGCGGCAGTGGCTACCTCAACAACAATAACCATGCTGCGATTTCCCGCGGGGCGCGTGGAGTTCTGAATCTGAACTCAAACACAGAAATAAGTGGAACCGGAACTTCTTCTGATCCATATAAAGTAATTTAGAGAAAGCTAAAATTAATCAAAAAGAAAAACCCGCCAAACCCTTGGCGGGATGGTTTTGCGGCAAGGCCGCAAAAAATTAAAAACCGTAATTTTGTTACTTTCCAAAAAAGTGTAAATGTGAGCAGTTGAATAATAAAATAAGTATGATATATTGATTAAGAGAGATGTAGATCTCTTTGGTAAAATTTTAATAAAAGCCCTGCCCGTTTTTCTGGTTCTGCCTATCCATGGAATGTGTTCAACAATGGCAACAAGAATAACAAAAAGCAACTAACTCGCGTGGAGCTCACAGAACTTCCTAGATTATAATAAATATCATAGCAATACTTATAGAAGTTTATTTGTTCTTGGAAACAAGGATTTTTAGTGTAGATTAATCAAAAAACAGTAATACTTATCTTTGAATTTGTAACAGCATTTTGTGAAAAACTTCAGTTTATTATATTATAAAATTTTAATTTGCAATTCCATATATTCTTTTGTATAATGATTAAAGATTGGTTGTGAATTTATGAAAAACCAAAATAATTTAATTGAATTCAAACATTACTAAGTCTTTTTGTATTTAGTAATGTTTTTTTATGGTGGAGTTATGCTAAAAGGAAGAAGTATTATATGTCCGGATGATTTAAGTATTGAAGAAATTGATGATTTATTTTTACTAGCAAATGACATTATTATTAATAAGGAATCTTATAAGGAAAGTTGTAATGGTTATATCTTAGCTACCTTATTCTTTGAATCAAGTACAAGGACAAGATTAAGTTTTGAAGCTGCGATGCATAAACTTGGTGGTGATGTAGTTGGTTTTTCTGACTTTAATTCAAGTTCAGTTGCTAAGGGAGAAAGTATTACTGATACAGTAAGAACTGTAGAGTGCTACAGTGACCTTATAGTTCTTAGGCATCCTAAAGAAGGAGCTCCTATTCTTGCTAGTAATGTCCTTGATATTCCTTTAATTAATGCTGGTGATGGTGCTCATTATCATCCTACCCAAACTTTAACTGATTTATATACTATTTATAACTATAAAAAGAAGATTGATAATTTAGTTATTGGAATATGTGGTGATTTAAAGTTTGGAAGAACTGTTCATTCTTTAATTAAAGTACTATGTAAATATAAAAATATTAGTTTTGTCTTTATATCACCTGATAAATTAAGACTTCCTGATTATATAATAAAAGTACTTGATAAAGAAGGTATTAAATATATAGAGACTGATAATTTAGATAATATGAAAGATTTAGATGTTTTATATATGACTAGAGTACAGAAGGAAAGATTCTTTAATGAAGAAGATTATATTAAGTTAAAAGATAAATTTATAATAAATAACGAAGTTTTAAAAAGTGCTAAGGAAGATCTTATTATAATGCATCCACTTCCTAGAAATAATGAAATATCTAGTGAAGTAGATCTTGATAAAAGAGCGGTTTATTTTAAACAAGCTAAATATGGTCTTTATATAAGAATGGCTCTAATATTAAAACTCTTAGGAATAAAGTGAGGTATATATGCTTTCAATAACAGGAATTAAAAAAGGAATAGTAATTGATCATATCCCATCAGGTTATGCGATGGTTATCTTTGATTATTTAAATTTAGAAGAAGCTAAGTATTCAGTTGCTCTTATTATGAATGTTTGTAGTAATAAAATGGGTAAAAAAGATATTATTAAAATTGAAAATGATGTTAATATTGATTTAAGTATTTTAGGTATTATTAGTACTGATATTACTATTAATATTATAGATAAAGAAAAGATTATAAAAAAGTATAATCCTGAGATACCAATGATAATTAATAATGTAATTAAGTGTAAAAATCCAAGATGTGTTACATCTGTTGAAAATAATATATTTAATAAATTTAATTTAATAAATGAAGAAAAAAAAGAATACTCTTGTGAGTATTGTGAAGATATTATAGTTGTTGATAAATTATAATTTAAAATCTTCTATATTATCATCAAATAAATCTTTTCCATCAAAGTAAGTTTGTACTTCAATATTATGAAATCTTGCTAGTAGGTTTGATGGAAATTTTTTTATTGCCTTATTTAATAAGCTAGTATATTTATTATAAAAAGATTTAGCAGCTTCTAGTTTTTCATTTAATTTATAAATTTCTTCGTAAGTTTCACTAAAATCTTCATTATCTTTTAATTTAGAATAATCTAGTTTAATTTGATCTATTAAAGTATTTATATTAGTAAGATTTCTTTCAAAATCAAAACTAGAAAAGTTTTTATCTTTAATAGTATCTAAATCTTTAAATACTTTTTTATTAACATCAGTATTATCAAGAATTATTTTTTTAATTTTTATAAAAATATCATATTTACTTCTTAAAAGCTCATCAATAACGCTTTCTGCTTCATTTATTTTGATTTTATGAGCTTGAAGATTATTATAAAGCATGACATAAACAATGCCAAGTACTCCAGCTAAAATTACTAAGGTTAAAATTATTGTTATAAATTCATTCATTATGTTCTCCTCTATTTACTAGATTAACTTTATCACAGCAAATTTAAAAAATCAATTATAATACCAAATTCCTTGTTTACCTAAAACTTCCTCTTTGTTATATATTTTTTCAATTAATTTAAGTTTCCAGGTATAACTATCTCTATTTATATCACCATATATTAAAGGATTTTCTTTTATTATTGCTTTATTTTCTTTATCATTTAACTTTATACAGTCCTTTATTATAACTCTAGCAACTATTCTTGATTTTGGATATTCTAAATCTAAGCGTTTAAATCTTTCCATTGCTTCTTTATCAACAGTTTTTCCTGCATGTATTAATATCTCACCACGGTAGTTAATTTTCCAGCTTCTAAATTCATATTCTTTTAATCCTTCAGCAATTAATGTAGCCCAAGGTTGTTTTAATGTTATTGCTTTCATATAAACAAACTCTTTCTATATTTAGATTATACCTTCTTTATTAATGAATTACCATAGGTTAAAGTTGCTTTTTAGTTTAAATAAATGTATACTAACTAAAGAAAGAAGGAAGATTTATGCGCACATTTACAGATCAAGAATTAGTTAGAAGAGAGAAAGCAGAAAACTTAAAGAAGAAGGGGATTAATCCTTTTGGTAGTAAGTTTAATATTACTAGTGATTCACTTGAAATAAAGACGAAATTTGACGCATATTCTAAAGAAGAGTTAGAAGAAGTAAAAGAAGAAGTTATTATAGCTGGTAGAATCATGACCAAAAGAAGAAGTGGTAAAGCTGGCTTTATGCATATTTTAGATAAACATGGACAAATTCAAATTTATATAAATCTAAATAATGTCGGAGAAGACAACTATGAACTTTATAAAGACTCAGATATTGGAGACATTATTGGAATTGAGGGAACAGTAACAAGAACTAATACAGGAGAGTTAAGTGTTAAGGCTACCAAATATATTCATTTAGTAAAAGCTCTAAGACCACTTCCTGAAAAGTTTCATGGTCTTACTGATGTAGAAGAAAGATATCGAAGAAGATATGTTGATTTAATAATGAATGAAGAAGCAAGAAAGATTGCTTTTACTAGACCTAAAATAATTAGAAAGATTCAAAATATTTTAGATACTAAGGGATATGTTGAAGTAGAAACACCAGTACTACAAACTATACTTGGTGGTGCATCAGCCAAACCATTTATAACTCATCATAATACACTTGATATAGATATGTATCTAAGAATAGCAACTGAGCTACCTCTTAAAAGATTACTGGTAGGTGGTATGGATGCTGTATATGAAATTGGTAGATTATTTAGAAACGAAGGAATGGATAGATCACATAATCCTGAATTTACAACTATTGAGTTATATAAAGCTTATGCTGATATGGAAGATATGATGGATATAACTGAAGAGATTTTTAAAACAATCGCGAAAGATATCTTTGATACCTTTAAATTTAAATGGCAAGAAAATGAAATAAACTTAGAAAAAGATTTTAAAAAAGTTCATATGGTAGAATTAATAAAAGAAATAACCAAAATTGACTTTTTTGAAGATATGTCTTTAGAAGATGCTAAAAAACTTGCTAAAGAGCATAATATAGAAATTGAAGATCACTATGGTTATGGACATATTGTTAATGAATTCTTTGAAAAATACTGTGAAGAAACATTAATAGAACCTACCTTTGTATATGGTCATCCAATTGAAATAAGTCCGCTTGCTACTAAAAGTGAAGATCCAAGATGGACTGAAAGATTTGAATTATTTATCGGTGGAGATGAGTTTGCTAATGCTTTTACTGAGCTTAATGATCCGCTTGATCAATATGAAAGATTCTTATCACAAATGAAAGAAAGAGAACTAGGAAACGATGAAGCAAATGAAATGGATCTTGATTATGTTGAGGCTCTTGAATATGGTATGCCTCCAGCAGGTGGACTTGGTATTGGAATCGACAGACTAGTTATGTTATTTACAAATACTAGTACAATCAGGGAAGTAATATTGTTTCCTACAATGAAAAATAAATAAAGTATAAATTATTCATAAATGCTCAAAATATAGTAGAAAGTTGAGTGTTTTATGGATAACAATATAATAACTGAAAGAAGAATAAGTGCTTTTGTTGTATTTGGTATTGTTCTTTTAATAATAACTGCGGCAGTAACTTATGCTTACTTTACAGCTGAAATACAAGGTTCTGAAGAGGAAGATACCGTTACTTTAAAAGGTGGTATAATGCAAATTGCCTTTGATGGTGGAAAGATTATCAATTTGGAAGGAGCTTTTCCAAAACCAGGTCCAGTTGCTACAAAAGATTTTACGGTAACAGGTAATAACACTACAGTAGCACCTATGAATTATACTTTAACCTTGAAAGTTACTGAAAATACGTTTTCTTCAAATGTTTTAAAATATAGAATGACAGGTACCAATGATGATGGAAGTGGAAGCACTGTTCCTGATATTGTTGATTTAATTGATTTAGAAACAGGAGCGAAAGATATATTTCTTGGCTCAGGAACATTTGGAGCTACTACTGGCGGAGACAAAGTACATAGTTATTCTTTAGAAATTCATTTTCCAAGTTCTGGAGTAATTCAAAATGAAGAACAAAACAAAAATTTTTCTGGATATGTTCAAATACTAGGAATTGAATAAAATCAGCGTTTGCTGATTTTTTTAAACTAAAAGCACTATTTATTGCTTTGAATTACTTAAACTATGATATAATTCTATTTAGAGGAGGTAAAATGAAAGATTTTTTTAAAAAAAATGATTTGTTAAAAGTAGCGGGTATATTAGTATTATTTGCAGTACTTATAACTTGGTTAATTCCACAAGGTTATCATAATGGAACAGAATTTGTATCTAGGGAAATTACTAGAGTAGGTATATTTGATTTCTTTACCTATGGAGTCCTAGGAATATTCTATTTTCCAGTAATGATAGTATTTATATTTATTCTAGGTGGATTTTACCAAGTACTGTCTAAAACTAAAGGATACCAAAACATAACAAGTTATATTGCCAAAAAGTTTAAAGGAGTAGAAATAGTATTTATTTTGCTTGTTTCATTTTTAATAGCAGCACTAACTACAATAATTAATGATATTTATGTTGTTGTAACATTTATACCATTTTTTATAAGTATTATGTCAAAAATGAAATTACCAAAAATGACAGGTTTTACAACTACTTTTGGATCACTTTTTATTGGTATAATGGGAGCAGTATATAGTTCTCAAGTTGTTGGTGAAAATATCAAACAATTATCAGTAACTTATGATCACTTAATTTGGTATAAGTTATCAATATTTGCGATTGCATTTATACTATTTAGTGTTTTAAATGTAACTTATTTAAAAAGAAAACTAGGTAAAAAAGATACCGAAGTAACAAAAGAGTTATTTGAAACAAAAGTAGTTTCAAAAAGTAAAAAAACTTGGCCAGTTGCAGTTATATTTGGTATATTTGCACTTATTGGTATTATAGCTTATATGCCATGGCAGCAAGTATTTAATGTTACAATTTTTAGTGACATTACCACTAATATAAAAGAGTTTCTAATACTTGATGAACCACTTTTTGGATATATCTTAGGTGGAGTAGAGCCATTTGGTAAATGGGAACTGGTAGACTTACTAATAGTTATGGTAATGATAACTTTAGTTATTAAAGTAGTATGCAAAATTAGTTTTGATGATTATCTAACAGCTTTTGGAGAAGGACTTCAAAAAGTAGCTAAATTTGCTGTATTAATATTAGCTTCATTTTTAATAGTAGAATTTGCCTTTATGTTTCCAGTTCTGCCAACAATTACTGATTGGATTATGACTAGAGTAAGTGATTTCAATGCCGCACTAGCAACATTAGCTGGACTTGTAACCGCGTTATTCAGCTCTGAATATCAATACTTTATTGTATTATTCGGAAGTTATATAAGTGGTGCATATAGTGCAGTTGCTAAAGAAACAAGTTTATTAATGCAATCTACTTATGGAATAATGGGACTTATTACTCCAGCATCAGCAATGTTACTTGTTGGACTATCATACTTAAATATAAGTTATAGAGACTGGTTTAAATATATCTGGAAGTTCTTAGTTTTAATGATTGTTGTAGTTACTATATTTACATTTCATTTAACTAAATAAAAAGAAATTACACTTTTTTCAAAAAACTTGCAAAAAGTAGTTGACTTCTATAAGAATATGTTATATATTTAATTCAGCCAAGAAATGATTAATTTCTTTCTTGGCAATAGTGAGAAACATGATTAAATTTATGTTTCTCACTTTTTTTGTGTTGACTATCTAAAATCATTTTGTTAGAATTAGTTAAGCGTGCATTGATTACATCTTAAGTAATTAAATAAAACTTTAAAGAAAGTAAGTATAAAGCTGAGAATACTTACAAAGCAATTTATTTAATGAAATTCAAATGTAGGAGCACGAATTCGCAAATTCAGCGTTATAGAATTAGAGAGCATGTAAATCATGAAATAAGGTGGTACCACGGAAAACTCCGTCCTTATACATGATTTTTTATTTGGAGGAAATATGGAAGAAAAAATTGAAGAACTAAAGATTAATATTAAAGAAGTAACAGATTTAAAAGCTTTAATGGATTTAAAGACTAAATACTTAGGTAAAAAAGGAATTATACCAGAAATAGCTTTAAGTATGAAAGACTTAAGTAAAGAAGAGAAAAAAGAACTAGGAATATTTTTAAATAAATTTAAAAATACATTTAATGATTTATTTGAAGAAAAACAAGAAGAAATAAATAATGAATTAAAAGAGAAAAAACTAGAAGAAGGAAAATTAGATATAAGTCTTCCTAGTACTAAAATAAAAACCGGAACAGATCATCCTCTTACTTTAGTAATAAATGAAGTAGAAGATCTATTTGTTAGTATGGGATATAGCGTAGAAAAAGGTCC
>DUUS01000072.1 GCA_012841465.1 Mollicutes bacterium | reverse complement strand
ACCTATGAAGGTATTGGTATTGAAATAACCACAAATGATGATGGGAAAGTTTTAATAACAGGAGTACTTAATAATACCCCAGCATCAAAAGCAGGTCTTTTAAAAGATGATGTTATTATTTCTATTAATGGTGAATCTTTAGAAGAAAAAACTGTCTATGATGCTACTTCTATTATAAAAAGAAATAATGATAAGACTGTTATTATGGAAGTACTAAGAAATAACGAATTACTTGAATTTAATTTAGAAAGAAAAGATATATATGTACCTGCAGTATTTTCTGAAACCTTTATGAGAAATAATAAAACTGTTGGTTACCTAGCAATTGATAAATTTTCTCTAACAGTAGCACATCAATTTAAAGAAAAGTTAAAAGAATTAGAAAAACAAAATATAGATAGTCTAGTAATTGATGTAAGAAATAATACTGGTGGATATTTAATGAGTGCTAAAGATATTATAATGATGTTTTTAGAAGAAAAAGAAGTAATATATTCTCTAAAATCAAAAACTAATACAACTAAATATAGGGATGAAACAAAAGAACACAGAACCTATCCAGTAGCAGTCTTAATAAATGAAAACTCAGCATCAGCTTCTGAAGTACTAGCAGGAGCGATAAAATATAGCTATGGTGGTACTTTAATCGGTCAAAAAACCTTTGGAAAAGGTAAAGTACAACAAACAAGCGATGTAGATGGTGGCTCAATGATAAAATATACATCTGCAGAATGGTTACTACCTAATGGAGATGCAATTGATGAGATTGGAATAAATCCAGATATCCAAGTAAAACTTTCACAAGAATATTACGAAGATCCAAGTTATGATTCTGATAACCAATTACAAACCGCAATACACGAATTAACAAAATAAAGGAACTGTTAAATTTCGACAGTTCTTTTTTTATCGAAAGATAAAAAATGTTAATCAAAACCAAATGAAGCTGCTCGCATCTAAACAGAAATGACCATGCTATTATGGAGCTGGGTGTTCAATCTGTTCTGATGCATTTTTAAAATTGAACTTGTTGACGACCTAAAAACAAAATTAAGGCGTCATTTTTGCACGAAAACAACAAAATGTGGATGAAAATTACTGAAACAGTTGATTTTATATCATAAAATGCATATAATACTATCAAAGGAGATGATTTAATGTTAATAGAATTTAGTGTGAAAAATTTCTTATCATTTAAAGATAGAACTACTTTTACAATGAAAGCTTCTTCAGATAAGAGCCTAAAAGACAATGTTGCTTTAATAGATAAAGAAAAATTGTTAAAGGTTACTGCTATCTATGGAGCTAATGCATCAGGAAAAACTAATATCTTTAAGATACTAGCACTTGTAGGTGATATGATAAGTCGCTCTAATTTTAATGCGCCTAATATAATGCTACCAATAACTCCTTTTAAGTTTAATGACAAATCGAGAGTTAGTCCAAGCGAGTTCGATATTAAGTTTATGGTAGATGGTATAAAATATGAATATGGCTTTGTAGCAGATTCTAAAAAAATATATGAAGAATACTTAACATACTATCCAAGTGGAAGACCTGCTAATATTTTTAAACGCATGAATGTAAATGATTATAAGTTTAGCCGAGCAGAAGAGAAAAAACTGAATGAAATCAAAGTGAAAAATACCTCAAATAAATTCTTTGTAGCAACAGCTACAACATGGAATTATGAAAAAACCCAACCAGCATATGATTTTTTAACAGAGAAACTCAGAGTAATATTATCTTATGATCAAGTAGAAAACTATTCTTTTAATAAGTATTATGATGATGAAGATAAAAAAATAGAAAATTTCGCTTTAAGTTTTTTACAAAAAGCCGATTTAAATATAAAGGGATATAAAGTTACCAAAGAAAAAATAACTGAAGATTTTAGGGTAGGTGTACCAGAGAGTTTCAGACCTTTATTCCCTCTTGATGCACCTTTATACAGGGTCAATACGAAACATATAATTGATGGAAAAGAATACGAATTAGATATATCAGAAGAATCTTTAGGAACACAAGTTGTATTTTCTGTTATTCCAGTTTTAAAAGATGTACTGGATAATGGAAAAATATTAATTATAGATGAATTCGACAAGAGTTTACATCCTTATATTGTTAATTATATAGTAGAAATAATCAATGACCCTGATATAAACAAAAATAATTCTCAATTAATTTTTAATACTCATGATACAAATTTATTAGATTTAGAAATACTTAGAAGAGACCAAATTTGGTTTACTGAGAAAGACAATCATAGTGAAGCAAGTGTAATTTATCCTTTAGATAACTTTGCAGTTAGAAAAAATGAAAATGTAGAAAAAGGATATTTACTTGGAAGATATGGAGCAATTCCTTTTTTAGAGAAGTAATAAAAGATACATTGAAATTAAGCAAAAACCCACACTCATCGATCGAGTGTGGGTTTTTACTTAAGTAGTTGTAATTCATTCCAAGGTTAACGAGTTCTTAGATTTAACTTTTTTAGCATAAGTATACTTATTCTATTCTGCCCAAGTATATCTATCTCTTAAATGAGTAAGGAAAGTATAATCATCTATATCTCTTTGTATTCTACCAACCAATATACCTGGTTTAACATTATGTTTTATAGAAAAGTTATTTATGCTAGCTTCATCTAATTCGCCTTTTGTTATAAACTTATTGTAATCTTTGTCAGGAATTAAAATATTACTAGCAAATTTATCAGCTTCTAATTCTTCATCGTTTTCAAAAGTAAAGTCGATAAAGTTATTAGAAATATCATCATTTATTAAATGGCCGATTTCATGAAATAATGTAAACCAAAAAATATCACTAAAAGATTGTCTAATAGTCATGCACAATATCACTTTTGAATTCGTTTTTTGTATAAACCCTTGTACTGGAGCACCTTTAAAATGTGGGACAACTGCAAATGCAATACCACACTCTTTAAAGATTTTTTCTAATTCTTTTGTCATGTCACTTACTTCTAAAAACATTGTTTTTTTAATATCTTCTAATTTTGATTTTAAAAGTTCTTTATTAAACTCACTTTCGACAGAAATTTTATTTGTGTAGTGATGACATATTTTTTGCCATGAATAAAGGACATATATGTTTATTTTATGCTTAGATGAGGCTCTAAAAGCCACTTGTTTTATTGGCAAATTGGGAATAACAGTTAAATCATTAACATTTAAAAACATTCTCATGTTTAAAACTTGTTTAGACTTAGCTGTTTCTGTTGAAGTTATGTTATTATTTTCGCAGTAGTTTGTTATATCTTTTAATTCTTTTAAAGCCTCTAGTTCATTTGTTTCAATATTATTTACATTTTCAAGTTCAATGATTTCCCTATCATAGATTCCTTGTAAATTAATCCAAAACGAAGTAGCAATGCCTAATGCATATTCTAATTTATTAGCAAACCTAGATGAGACATCCTTTTTTCCGCTAATTACTTCACTAATATGTTTAGGTGAAAAACCAGTTCTTGTTGCTAATTCTTCTTGAGACATATTTCTGTCATTTAGTATTTCTTTAATTGTTTCTCCTGGATGTATTATTAATTCAGGGAATAAGCCTTTCATGTTTTGTACCATGATAATCTAACACTCCTTTTATATTTATATTTTGGCACTTCTTTAATTATTCTATATCAAGTGACTCAGTAAGTGGCTCGACAATAAGCCGGTAATTTCTATTTAATTGTATTCCATAGTATCCACTTAAATTTCTAGTTAGTGAATGTGGTTTGCCTAATCCTATATCTAGGTACTCTTTAAAGTTACTTGATGCCTCAAGTTGATTTAGCCTTGTTTTTAAAATTTTAGTCATTTCAAATCCTAATTTCTTTTGAACGGCTTTAGGATCATTTAAAATATTAACTAATTTGTTATCGTGTATTTCCAGCGTCAAACCAAACTTTTGTGGAAGTTTATTTTAATTGAAAAATGGTCCACTAAATAATTAAAATAACGGCTAGACTTAAAGCTATAAATCAAGAACTATGCAGGTTTACCAACCTGATAAAACATAATCCTTTATTTATCTTTTTTTCTTTGATAGAATGAAGGTGGGGGAATGCGTTATGAAAAATATAGAGATTAAAGATTATAATATTAATATTGAGCTTAAGCCCTTTATTAATATAATCGGTCTTCCAGCATCGGGAAAAAGCACTGTTTTAAAGATGTTAATTAATCAAGTGTACAATCCCAATATTTTTATTGATGGAAAAAAATTAGAAGAGTATCCTCTTGAGTTTAAAAGACAAAATCTAGCAGCAGCTCTTCATAATTTTACGTTCAATACTAAAGATGTTAAAACAGAACTACTTTATTATCAAGATATTCTTAATATTGAACTTGAAGATTCAATTAAACAAATTAGATTATTTGTTAAGTATTTTGGATTAAGTGATTTAATTGAATCTAAAATAGAGTATTTAACTAAAGGAGAACAAGCTTTAATTAAGATATTATCTCTTCTTATTATTAAACCTAAACTACTAGGAATTGATACTTTAATGGAATATTTAACTAAAGAACAAAAATTAAAAATAGTTAAATATGCTAAGGAAAATAAAATATCTATTTTAAATGTTACTAGTGAGCCAGAAGAACTTCTACTAGGAACTCATATTATGGTTATAAGTGATTTTAAAATGATAGCGTATGATACTACTAAAGATATTTTAGAAAACGAAAGTTTACTTTTAGAAGCAGGTTTTGATCTTCCTTTTATAGTTAATATAAGCAGCGGACTTAAATCATATAATTTACTAGATAAAACTTATTTTGATAATGAATCAGTAGTTGGTGAACTATGGAAGTAATGGTAGTTAAAAATGTTAATAATAACTATTTTAAAACTAAAAGCATTACTGCCGTTATTGGTGAAGAATCCGATTTAAGAATATTAGTAGATGGTATTCAACCTATTAAATTAAAACCTAATCAAAAAGTAAAAAGCATTATAAAGAAGAATAGTACTCTATATGAAAAATTAAAATTAAAAAATAATATTTCTTTAAAAAAGATAAAAGAATTATCAGAGAGTGAAGTTAAATTAATTAAGTTAATTAAAGCAATTAAATTAAATCCTGATTTAATTATTTTAAATGACTTTGAAAAAGGATTGTCTCCTAAAAGTTATAATGCAATATCACACTTTATAAAACAAGCAATTATTAATAATGATATTAAATTTATTGTTCTAAGTAGAGACCCTTTATTTATAAATAAAATATCTAAAAAAGTAATTATAATGAAAAATAAAATAATTAAATATCAAGGAGATTTACTAACTGCTATAAAGCAAGAGTTAGTAAATCCTCCTGAAATAATAAATTTTATTAATTTAGCAAATGAAAAAGAAGCAAATTTATCTTTAACTTTAGATCATAAAGATTT
>DUUS01000071.1 GCA_012841465.1 Mollicutes bacterium | reverse complement strand
ATGGATAATGACAAGCCATTATTACTTTATTCGTTTTAATTGTATATTTATTATTAATAGTAGCAGTATAACCATCTTTTTCTTTAATTAAATCTGTTACTTTAGATTTATCATATAATTTAATATTGTTTTTAAGTAAAATATCAACAATTCCATTTAAATATTTTGCTGGATTAACAATAAATTGATTTTTAAATTCAAGAGCTTTTTTAGATTTTAATATTTTATCACTAGTGATTATTTCTGCTAAATTGTTTTTTATAAATATTGGTTTTTCTTGATTAAATATTTTTAATCCCTCTTTGGAACTAGCAGTAATAATAGTACTTTCTTCTTTATAATCACACTCTATATTTTCTTTTTTAATAATATCTTTCATTAAATTAAAACCATCTATTTGTGATGCTAAATACTTTTCAGCTTTTAATAAACCATGCTTCTTTTTAATATCTGCATATATATTAGTATGGGCGATTGTTACTTGACCAGTGGTACCACTTGTTGTTCCCATACCTAAGCTTCTTGCTTCTACTAATATAAACTCTATATTTTCTTTCATTAAAAAATAAGCACACATTAAACCACTTAGTCCTCCACCAATTATTAATAATGGAGTATTTATATTTTTATTTACTTTTGAAAGATTAAAATTTATATAATCTTTTTCCCAAATTGACTTCACTTATATCACCATAGTTTTAGTATGGGTAAATATTTAAAAATTACCAAAAAAAAGAAACTAATCTAAGAAAGTTTCAAATCTTTTTAATTCTTCTTCAGCAGTTTCTTTAGAATCTGATCCATGAATTAAGTTTTCAGTAGTACTGTAAGCATAATCTCCTCTAATAGTACCAGGCATAGCTTCTTCACATTTAGTAGGTCCCATTAGATTACGCATACCAAGTATTACTCCATCTCCTTCAACAATCATACCTACTACTGGTCCAGATGTCATAAATGAAGTAAGTTCAGGAAAAAAAGGTTTATCAATTAAATGAGCATAATGTTCTTTTAGAACTTCTTCATTTAAGTTAAACATTTTCATCTTTGAAATTTTATATCCTTTATTTTCAATTCTTGAAATAATATTTCCGACTAGATTTCTTCTTACTGCATCTGGTTTTAACATTATATATGTTTTTTCCACTTTTTCATCTCCCTCTAAAAAAAGTATACCATAACTTTAATATTAATCAATTATTTATCTTCCATTATTTCTTTTAATTTAGGGTAAAGACCAACTTTTTGATTTTCTCTGATTGGTAGTTGCAGTACTCTGTGACCAGAGAATTCATTTCCTTCAATTAGGTATGGATGTTTTTCACCAACGCATACATCCCAGCCAATATAACCTACGCCATCAACTACACTAGCAGCTTCAATACATAGTTTTTTTACATCGTCCCAAATCGGTATTTTAAAACCAACTATCTTTTCATTTGTTATTGGGTGAACTTCATAAACATTTCTAAATTTATCTATTGCGGGAAACTCTACTTCACCAGTATCTACATTAACATATGTACTCATACCACCCGAGCCAAGATTATCAACTACTGAGTTGTTGTTACCGATTCTAAATATTGCGGCTAATATCTTGATTGATTTACCGTTATTTATGGTTATTACTCTTATAGTGTTAACAGATGCAGGATGTATTTTACTCATTTGTTTATGCTGAACTGCTAACTCTTCTACCAATAATTGATTTTTTTCAATTAAAGTATTATATAATTTTTTTGGTTTAAAATCACTTACCTTATATTTTTCAATTCCTTCACCAGATCTTAATGCAAGTGGCTTACAAAATATATATTCTTGAGTTTTAATAAATTCTTCAAATTCTTTAAAATTATCATCTAAGTATAACCACCTACGGTTTAAATATTTAGAAAACTTTTTATTAAAGGAAACTTTATTAGTAAATATTTTCATTTTATTAGGATCATTTAATTTTTGTACAATGGTATTATTAATTCCTCTTGTAATAAATGTTTTTCTTTCTTCTTTAGTAAGATTTATAAAATTAAATAAATAATAATCCATATATCCAGCACCATATTTAAATCCACAGTAAATAATATCAAAAAAAACTATTATTTTATTTTTATTATTTTCCTTACTTATTTCAGATACTTTATTAAAAAATTCCTTGTAATCCATTTTCATAATTCTTGAGATTATATATTTCATGGTTTCTCCTTCTTTAGTACGATTTAATTATAACTCTAGAATTAATAATAAGCAATAATTATTTCAAAAAAGAATTTAGAAATTCTTTATTTGATAAATTATTAATAACTTTATCTTTCCAGTTATTAAATAAATCATCTGATAGTATGTTATTAAATGAATCTCTATTTAGTAAATAAGTATTATCTTTAAAATTAAACTCTATTAGTTCTAAATCTTGAATAAATGTAAATAAAACTATTGAATTAATTATCATTGATTTTTTAGTATATAATTTATCAAATCTATATTTATTTACTTCTTTTTCTAATAAAGTATTACCACCAACATTAAAAATTATTTTATTTTCTTCTTTGTCAACTTTAAAGCCATAGTGAGTTTTAGTTACTTGCCACATTGGCAGTTTAAGATCATACTCCATACTAGAGATAACTTTAGCTGTTCCATCTTTTCCTTCACATATTTGATTATCAAGAGTTAAGGTGCAGTTATTTTCTTTTAAATAATTATTAAAGAAAACCAAATCTTTTTGACTAACATTTTTTGGTTTGTGAGTAATTAAATAATGAAAATTAATAAATAACCAAAATAATATTATTGATATTAAAATTAAACTACATAATCCGATAATAGTATAGTCTAATATTTTTTGTCTTTTTAACTTTTTACTTGTTATGTCAATCGTGTTTTTAATCACTTTATCAACTGACTTCTCTTCCATTTCTTCTCCTCCTAAGAGCTTATAAATACTAATATCTAATTCTTTAGATAAAGGTATTAAAAGTGATATATCAGGGCACCCTCGTCCTCTTTCCCATTTAGAGACCGTTTTATCTGATACATTAATTTTATTTGCTAGATCTTTTTGAGTTAGATTTTTTTCTTTTCTTTTTTCTAAGATTATTCTACCAGTTTTTTCTGCTTCCATTAATTCCTCCATTTAAATTATAAAATAAATGTTTTATAAAAACAATCAACGATTCGTAGAGTTATAATAAATGTCTATTTTAATAAAATTTTGTTTGGTGATTTTGGTTGTGTTTTTATAATTCCTAAGATATAATTAATTTAAAGTTGAGGTGATTAAAATAGAATTTTTTAGTAAAGATAAAGAACTTATCTTAAAGATTACTAATGGTGTCCTTATTATATGGCTTTTAGGAGCTCTTATATTTACTGGAAATAATTTAGTAGATCTTATGCTTAAAGAACCTGAGATGACTTATGAAGAATATGAAACTACTTACTGCATAAATAAAATGGAAAAAGATGATGATGATTACTGCGAGAGAATGTTTGAGAGTTTTAAATTAAATGATAAGAGAGAGATTACTAGTCAAAAAAGAAATCTTTATACTTCAATTATTAATGTAGTAATTGTATCAGCAGGACTAGGTCTAATTAATAGAAAAAAGAAATAAAATTTAATTATTTCTTTTTTTGTATATAAGGTAATCTATTACCTTTTAATTTTCCATTTCTACAATTTTTTCAAGTTCTTTACCCATTTTAGAAATTAAACCAACTACTAAAGCATTCCCCATCATAAAATATCTTCTTTTTTGAGTCATGCCAGTATTTGTCCAGTTGTCTGGAAAACCGTTGATTCTTTCTGCTTCAATTGGTGTAATAAATCTCAATTTTTTTGTTTTAAAATCTTCAACTACATGAGTACTAAGATTAACACTACTTTCACTTGTTAACATGGTTCGTGCTGGTGAATGAAGATTATCAGGAAACTGCATCCTTCCTTCAGCATAATTATAGGAAATACCGTTAGGTTTAATTCTAGGGATCCTTTTAGCCCCTTTTAAATATTCGAATTTTTTGATTGCATCTTTTGATAAAAAATACTGTTTATCTACTTGGTTAGTTTCTATTATATCTTTTAAGTTTTTTGATTTCGTTGTTTTAATGCTATCTACCTTAGCTGTAAATATTTCTCCATCAATCATTATACCAGCGTTATAAAATCTAAAATCATAATTATTATTAATATCGAGTAAATCTTTATAAGTTTTTTTAGATATATTCGATATACCAGTAGAAAGTGCTTGTGGCTTAATTTCGAAATTTTTCACAAAAAAACCTTCATTAAAAACAATGTCCTTTTTGTTTGTTTTTTTAATATCTTTAAAATATTGTGTGGTTTTATGATAAGCAAAAATAAATACTCTTCTTCTCTTTTGTGGTTCGCCGTAATCAGCAGCATTTATTACTCGCCACTCTACTCCATAACCATTATCTAAAAAACTTCTTAAAATAATACCAAAATCTCTTCCCCTTTGATTAGCTGGGGATATTAATAATCTATCTACATTTTCAAGTAATACAAATGGTGGTTTTTTAATATGTAAAACGTCTGCTATAGCCCACCACAATACACCTTTTTTACCTTCTATTCCTTTACCATTGCTTAAACTTCTAGCTACAGAATAATCTTGGCAAGGAAATCCTCCAACTAATAATGTGTGATTAGGGATAGTTTTTTTATCAATCAAATTAATATCAGTATTGCTAACATTTAAATTGCCAAATCT
>DUUS01000070.1 GCA_012841465.1 Mollicutes bacterium | reverse complement strand
TAGTATGAAAGACTGTATGGAAAACTGAATAATATATACAAAAACTATAAAGTTTGACTTTACGATTTATTTATAGTCTTATTGATAGAATTAATAATTTAAGTTTTAATAAATTTTATATAGAATTTATTTGCCAAGAAGAAAAGACAAATAATAATATACATAAAAATTCAGTTTTTTAATATATGAAAAAAGAATGATAAAAAAACTTTATCATTTTTTTTAAAAATAAATACAATTAAACAAAAGGTACCTGAGAAGAGATGTATGAAACAATCGAATTATTTGATGAAGAGAGTTTAATTTTAAAAGAAGTTTTATTATCTTGTTTATTTGATACTTTAAAAGAAAAAATTATTACTAGTTTGGAATTATAATTTTCTTATTCATTTCTTTTTTTAATTAAAGAAACTATCTAAACAATATAGATAGTTTTAACATTCTTCAATTAATCTATTTGAAATTTCTTTTAGGTTTTCATATAGATAAACAACAATTTTAGTTCTTAAAATACCAACTTTTAGTAAATCTAAATTATTATATAATACATATGATTTATAACCAAAAGTACTTTTTAATAATTGATTTAAATAAATATATGGCATATATTCTAAATCATATTTATTTAAAGGAACATACTTTTTAAACTCATTTATATATTTTATTAAATTATCAATATTTAAATTACCATCAATACACTCTTTATCAATATGGCTATAAGAGCGAATTATTTCCCATACTATAGGCATATAGGTAGCTGTTGCAAAGTCTAAAATTGCTTTTATTTTATTATTATCATCATATATAAACTGCATAACACCATAATCACCATGAGTATATTTAACACTAACTTTATCGATATTCTTAATATCAAAATCTTTCATTTTATTTATAATATCTAGTTTTTTATTTAAGTCAGTTTTTATAATTTCAGCATTTTCATCTGAATCTGGTAATTTATTTAATAACTCTTCGATTTTATTTTGGGCGATTTCTGGATTTAATTTATACCACTCTGCCTCATCAAATGAATCATTGTTATTGAAGTCTTCTAAAGCTTTAATTATTTTACCAAGGTATTTTGCTGATTCAATTATTTCATTTTCTGATCCCTGATTCTTTTCTTTAATAATTCCTTCTATAAAATACTGCATGATTAAAACTTGATTCTTATATATTAAAGAAGGCTCATTATCGTTTGTAAGAAGATATTTGGGTACTTTAATACCTTTTTTATTTAAGTGATTAATTACATTAAATTCATTATCAATTTCTTCTTTTATATAACTACTTTGATAATACTTAAGTACAAATTTATTATTTTTAGTTTCAATTAAATAAATATCAGCATTTCCCCGATTTATTTTAGTTATATAAGCATTATCTATATTATAATTTTCTTTGATTATGCTTTTAATTTCATCAATAGATAGTTTATTCATCTTAAACTCTCTCTGATATTATCTTCCTGTTTAAGAAAATATCTTATTCCTTTTCCGGCATAAGGCTCATCATTAAATCTAGGAATAATATGAAGGTGAGCATGTGATACATTTTGACCACCTGCTTTACCAACATTCCATCCTAAGTTATAACCATCAGGCTTATATTTTTCATCAAGATATGCTTTTATTTCGCCAAGCATTTTATGAGTGTCATCCCACTCTTCTTTTGATAAATCAAATGGGGTCTTAACTTGTGATTTAGGTATAATTACATAAGATCCTACTAAAATATTAGTTTTTAATTTATCGGAGCGAACTCCAATTACAGTATTGTTTTCAAATACTGGATCATTTTCTAAATTGTTTTCATTTTTATTTATTCTTTCCATTTTACCATCCTTAATTTTTAAAAGTATATACGACCCGTTTATATTTATCAATATATTTAGTAATCAACCTGGTATGTCCATAGCTCGCAGTTATTGCATATTTTGCAACAACTGAAATAATTATTTCACCCGTTTAAAGTGTCAAGTTTTTTTATATTACTTTCGGCACTTTGCCATTATTAATCTCTATTAATAATATGAGTTAAAGTATCAAGTTTGTTGTTTATCATCAAGTCTTTTACCGTAAATGGTCTAAGATCCATATTTTTTATTTCATCAACTGTTGCCCATTTAACTTCTAAATGTTTTATAATTCCGCGGTCGTTTTCTTCAAATTCACGATCTATAGTCTCTAAATCTTCGACTGTTTCGATTAAGTAATAAAACTCAACTCCATGTTGAAGAATTCCTTTCTTTTCATAAAAGTTTTCTTAAACGCAAAATAGTTTCGCTTCTTTAACAGTATATCCAAGCTCTTCTTTTATTTCTCTAGCAACTGCTACTATAGATTCTTCTCCTATTTCAATATGACCACCCGGAATATGATAATGTGAGTCTTTATCTATATTGAGTATTAAAAACTTATCATCTTTTTTAATAACTCCTACTGCTCTATTATAATATTTATAATCTTCTGTTTTAAATTTTACTTCTGGATTCATTTTATACCTCTTTCTATATTAACTTATGATAATGTCTTAAGTTATATTTTTATTTATTATCTTCTAAAAATCTTAAAACTTCTTCTGACAATACAGTATTTTTATCTACCTTAATAGTATTTATACCGATACTTTTAGCAGTAATAACATTATCTATATTATCATCTAGAAACAATAATTCATTTGGTAGTAAATCATATCTATTTAAAATATATTTATAATATTCTTTATCTGGTTTTATTTTATTTATTTCAGCAGATATTACTATATCATCTAAAAAGTTAGAATCAAATTCTTTTTCAAGATACTCCCTTACATAAGATACATGGTTAGTTGCTATTATTATTTTTACTTTTGGAAACTTAGTTTTTATTTTTTCAAATAAATTAGATTCTCTAATCTTATATAATTTGAATATTAATTCTTCGGTAATTTTAATTATATCTTTATTAGTAAGTTTACTTGCTAAAGTTATAAAATCTGAATCATTTATGTTTGGTCCAAACATTCTTTCTAATTTATTTTCAACTTCAGTTAACTCTATATCTTTTTCACTTACTAAAACACCAACTAAATCAAATGCGATCATTTTTATCATAGGTTAACCCCTTTCTATAATATTTTATATCAAAAAAAACAAGAATAGTCTTGCTTAATTTAAATATTTCTTTAATACTTCTTCTAATTCTTTTATATTAATAGGTTTACCTAAGTAATCATCATAACCCAGTGATAAATATTTATCTCTAGCACTGACATCAACATCAGCTGTTAAGACTACAATAGGAACTTTATAACCATTTTCTTTTAATTTAATCATTGTCTCACTACCACTTAATCCTGGCATCATTTCATCCATTAGTAGTAAATCAAACTTTTTACCTTCATTTATTATCTCAAGACACTCTGCTCCACTTGATGCCTCAAATACTTCACATTTATATTTATTTAACAGTCTTTTAGCTACTTTTAGATTTAAGTTATTATCATCGATTATAAGTATTTTCTTTCCAGTTAAATCTAAAATATCTTCTTTAATAATTTCCTTTTTTATTTCTATATTTTGAGTATTTATTATTTGATCTATGGTTACGGTAAATTTAGAACCTGATCCAAAGACACTTTGAACAGTAATGTTACCGCCCATTAATTGAAGTATCTCTTTAGCAATAGCAAGTCCTAAGCCTGTTCCTTCAGTAGTAGTGTTTCTGTCTTGCTGAAGTCTATCAAATTTAACAAATAGTTTATCTATTTGCTCGGGTTTAATACCTCTTCCAGTATCTTCAACAGAAATAATAAGTCTACAAACATTATCTTTATTGATAGCATTTACTGTTAAAGATACATATCCTTCTTTAGTATATTTAACTGCATTTGATAGTATATTTAAGAGTACTTTCTTTATATTAGTATGATCTCCATATAAAGTGGTTGGCAAATCTTTAGCAATAAATATATTAAGAGGTAAATTCTTTTCTTTAAAACGGTAATCTATTATATTTACTACACTATCAAACATTTCATAGGGATTATAAGGAGTGTTTACTATTTTTAAACTACGCGACTCTATTTTAGACATATCAAGAACATTACCTACTATATCATTAAGTACTTTAGATGCGTTTATTATGTCTTTAGAGTTTTCTTTTGCTTCTTCTAAAGTCTTAGCATCTTTATTAACTTCACTTAAACCTATAATAGCATTAAGCGGAGTTCTTATTTCATGACTCATACTTGATAAAAAGTCTGACTTAGCCATGTTGGCTTTTTCAGCCATATCTTTAGCAAGTTGTAATTCATAAAGCATTTTTAAATCGGGATTTTCTATAGTGAAAAACATCAAAAAGCAAATAAGGGAATGACCAGTAGTCGCAATAAGAAAACTTCTATCTATTGTTTGAACGGTAGCTATTATTACTAAAACTATAATACAAGCAAAAATAGGTATATATTTTTTTTGTCTTATACTTTTTAAATTTTTTAAACATTTTATTATCCAAATAAATCCAATTATAAAGCATAAAACTATTAAAAAGTTAACACTTACTCCATAACTATAAACAATGCCATTACTATTAAAAATTTTAATAGGTAATGTATATATAATAATTGAAACAATTCCTATTATTAAAATAGAAATATTTTTTAATTTTTTATAATACTTTTCAAGTCCTTGATCTTTTTTTTCATGCCTCCAAGAGGTAACAAGAAATACATATGTATTAAATATCATTGTCCAAACAAATAGATAAACAAGATATGATTTTAATATAAACAACGATAATATATAATTACTATCAGCAATATTTACTGCTATATGACAAGAGAATTCCAGTATTAACCCCAAAATATTAGATACTAGTAAAAACTTGTATATCTTATTTTCTTTTGAATTTAATCTTGGTTTACAAAAATATACTATTACTAATAAACCTATAAAAATAAAACTAACTACTGGAAACGCCATAAATTTACTCATTATTCTCTCCTGCTTAAAATTAACATATTATTTTTTTAATGTTAAGGTATTAACTTTCTCTGAAACACTGATATTTAGATCACTAGTACTAATCGGATAGACTTGCATTTGATCTTCTCTTTCAAAATCTGTTTGATAATATAAATTATCTTCTTTATTGAATTTGTAATAACCATGTTTGATTTCTTGAAGTGATAAAATGTCTCTTTTCGCTGTAATTTCGTTAGTTTTAAAATTATCAATAAATCTTATACCTATTAAATATTCAATTCCAGATACATCTAAAGACATTAAATCTTTAACAACAACATCAAGCTTATTTTCCCACTCTTTTTTTAAAACTATTACTATAGCAGGATATTCATTATTCATAATATCAAATTTAATAACCTCAGCTTCTAATACTGCTGGATGTTCTAAAACCTTCTCTTCAATATCAAACATTGGATATTCTATACCATTATTAATAAACTTATCAGAATAACGACCAAAGATACGATATCTTCCATCACTATATCTTATTGCTACATCTCCAGTATGTACCCAGCCATCTTCTGTAAATAAAGTTTGGTTCTTCGATTCATCAATATAACCAGCTGCAGCACAAGGTGTCTTAGTTTCTAAAATTCCCCTTACATTGTCTGGCAAAATTTCGCCAGTTTTGGGGTCAACAATTCTATATTCTACTCCATGAACTGGCACTACCGTAACATCATCAAATGTTGATGGATTAGGTTCAGACATCGAAGTCATACTTCCTGTCTCTGTCATACCATATCCATTTAATACACTACCAATACCTAATCGCTTTGCTGTTTCTCTAAATTGTTTCATTTGTGATGGCATAATGGCTTCCCCACCAATAAATATATACTTAACATGTTTTAATGAATTGTTCTTCAAACCTGAGTTCTCTAATGTTGCTAAATGACTCGGAGCGACTAAAGCAATTTTTGCTTTAGAATCAATTAAATCTTGGGCAAAAGCAAACCTATCATATTTGGGTTTATAAATATTTGTTGCTCCACTAAATAATCCTGCATGTACTCCGTGTATAGCTCCAGTAGCATAAAATATCGGAATAAATATTGTGTTTCTATCTTTTTTATCAAAATCAAACCACATGTTATCATATATTTGGCTCATCTTAGTAAGACCATCTGCGTATAATTTTACTCCCTTAGGATATTCACTTGTTGTTGCTCCAGTTAAAAAGTATGCAGCTATTTTATCTTCCTTATAAGGTAGATCATAATTATTTTTTATCTTTGAGCCTGCCCTAGCAAATTCGCTCAAACGAATGAAATTCATATCCATTGGCAATTTCTTACCACTCTTTATATAGTCATCTAAAAAGTCTGTAGAATTTATTAAACCTTTTTTCTTACCTAAAAATTTAACAATAGGATTCATATAATCAGTTATGCTTGTAATAATGACATTTTTAACTCCAGCTTTATGTAATCTAGCAATAAATTCTTCATTTAAAAATAAATCTAAAATAAAGACAGTTTCACTTCCAATTTCTTTAGTGTATTTTTCTGTATAATTAAATAAAAATCCAGGACCAGTCATATTAGCTATTTTATCAGAATCAATCGCACCATAAAATGCGTTAACACTAGCAATTGTGGTAGGTGCAGATATAGTTATAGGATTGTCATTATCGCCATCTAAACTTATAAATGACTTTTTATAATCATCAAACATTTTAAAAGTTTCTTTATAATTAAATTTACTACCAAAATATTCTCCAGCTATAGTTTTTTCATTACCTACATTTCGAATTTTCAAGTCTTCAACTACTCGTCTTCTTGGGTTAAGTACTTTTTCATTTTTTTTCATTTTAATTTCCCCTCTGTTAAAACACTTGTAATATAACATTATCACCCATTAATGTCAAATATAAACTTCAGTTTTTAGTTGCAATGTTTATTTTCTGAAATTTCGTATAGCATATTCGGATAT